>JBLHNV010000148.1:0-7359 GCA_047623125.1 Janthinobacterium sp.
CAGTACGCTCAGCCGCGGCCATGGATCTTGCTCGAGCAAGGCGGTGGCAATACCTATGTCTCCAGCGCCATGCCGCAAAAGCGCAACCCGGGCCTGCTCAATGCCACGCGCCGGGATGCCTCGACCGCCGTTTCGCTGGCGATGGGGACGATCATTCAGGCGCACAACATTACCCCTGGCATGGGCGATGCCAAGGAAGTCAGTGCCAACCGTGCCATGGTCAACAGCGCCATCCGCTTTCTCAAGGGCTGGGACAAGATTCTCAACGCACTGGTGGTCAATCCCCAGCGCTCGCTCGAAGAATTGAACAGTGACTGGACCGCCTCGCAAGAGCTGGCCGATGTGCTGATGCGTCAATACAGGTTGCCGTTTCGGCTTGGACACCATTTTGCCTCGGAGATCGTCGACTTTGCAAAAGAAAACAACATCAAGCCGCTGGACTTCCCATATGCCCAGGCGCAGCGCATCTATCGCGATACGGTCAAGGGGTTCAGCAGCGCCGAACTGCCGATGAGCGAGCAGGAATTTCGTTCAACTCTGGATCCGGTCGCGATCATTAACCATCGTGTCTCATCGGGTGGTCCGCAACCGGCGGAGATGGATCGCATGCTCAAGGGGGCACAACTGGCGCTGGCGCGCCAGGATGACTGGGTCAAGCAGCGTCGCGCGCGGATCGATGCCGCATTGGCCCGCCTTGACCGCGATTTCGAGCGTCTGTTGAACGACGTCCATTGACTGCGCAAGGTGCTTTCGCATTGGCCAGAACCGCAAGCAGTGCCTGCGTCCGCGCCCGAGTCCGAGTCCGCGCCTGCGTCAGCCCCGCCAGCGATCAGCGCGGTAGACGTCGTTGCCAAGTTGGAGCAATTGGCTCAAGCAAATGCCGAGCGACTCAATTGGAAGGTATCGATCGTCGATTTGATGAAAGTGCTGGGCTTGGACAGCAGCTTTGCCGCACGCAAGGAACTGGCGACCGAACTGGGCTGCCCGGCCGAGAAGATGTCGGACTCGGCGCAGATGAACGTTTGGTTGCACCAGAGCGTACTCCAAAAGTTGGCTGAAAACGGTGGCAATATCCCGGCCAATTTGCTGGACTAATTTGCCGGGTCCTTTCCTCTATTTCTTGTCGGTCAATCGTTTCCTGCCGCCTGGTGATCGACAAGCCTGGAAAAGGGGCATTTACGGTACCGATCTGCATGCGCAGCTGCAACGTCGCGGCATCAGTCGCGGCATCAGTCACTTGTTGTTTGCTGGCGTCACGACCGAAGTTTGCGTGCAAAGTTCGATGCGCGCAGCCAATGACAGGGGCTATGAATGTCTGTTGGTTGAAGATGCCATTGCCAGCTATTTCCCCCACTTAACGGGCCTCGATTGCGCGCGCCTGTTCAGCGTCCATCGGTCCTTAGTGGCGCCACTGCTGACCGGCAGCAAGCGCACACAATAAGTGGGCGCCACAGAAATGCTTAGTCTGCAATTTTTTCATGGCCCCCATTTTTACGGATGTCAGCGCTTGCCGTAGCCAGCAACCACTGTCGGAAATGGTGCAGCGCCGGCGAGTCTGGCGCCGCTTCAGGCGTGACCAGATAATAGGCGCGTTCGCCTTCCAGCGCACGCTCGCACACTACTTGCAGTTCGCCGCGCTGCAGTTCGGACTCGACCAGCATGCGCGGCAGCAGGGCTACGCCGAGCCCGTGCGCTGCGGCTACCGCCAGCATCGAGAACAGTTCGTAGCGCGGACCGTGCAGCGCCAGTTCCGTGTTCACCTGCATCGCATCAAACCATTGGCGCCACGCTTCGGGGCGGGTGCTTTGTTGCAGCAGGGGGAGGCGGGCAACGTCCTCTGGTCCCCAGTGTTTGCGCCCGGCCAGAAGGCGCGGGCTGGCCACTGGCACCACCGTTTCCGGCATCAGCATCACGGCGCGGGTGCCGGGCCACTTGGCGATCTGCTCGGGACTGCCCGCGTACAGTGCCGCGTCGAATTCGGCTTCACTGAACATGAACGGGCGGGTGCGGGAATCGACGTGGACCAGGATATCGGGATGGCTGTGGTGCAAACTGGCCAGACGGGGCAGCAGCCAGCGGGTGGCGAAGGTAGGCACCGAAGCCAGCCGGACCGTACCGCCGCCGCCCTGGCGCGCCATCGCATCGAGGGTGTCTCGCTCCAGGCCGGCCAGGCGCAGCGCAACTTGACGTGCGTAAGCCATCCCTGGAGGCGTCAGCGCCACGCCGTGGCGGGTGCGCTGGAACAGGCGCACGCCGAGGAACGTTTCAAGCGCGGCCACCTGGCGCGACACTGCGCCCTGGGTCAGTGACAGTTCGCGCGCCGCGTTGGTATAGCTCTCGTGGCGGGCGGCAGCCTCGAAGCAGCTGAGCGCTTGCATCATCGGTATCTTGCGTGCCATGACATGCCTTTATTAAACAAATGAGAAGATTGAAGCGGCTAATGCAAGCCAATTATCCATTAAGATATGAGGAAAATGCATATCTTGGTGAGAATAAATCGTTTGCTCTGAATTGCCTGCAAGGCTACTATCGATGCATTCCATTCACCAAAACATACCGAGACCGTGATGACCAAGACTGAATTTAACTGGAGTTCCCCTCTGCTGTTGGACGAACAGCTCAGCAGCGACGAGCGCGCCGTGCGCGATGCAGCGCGCGAATATTGTCAGGGACGTCTGGCCGGGCGCGTTCTGATGAACTTCCGCAATGAACAGAGCGACCCGTCGATTTTTCGCGAGATGGGGGAGTTGGGCTTGCTGGGCGTGACGATACCGGAAGCGTATGGTGGCACCGGCCTGAACTATGTTTGCTACGGACTGGTCGCGCGTGAGGTTGAACGCATCGATTCTGGCTACCGTTCCATGATGAGCGTACAGTCCTCGCTCGTGATGGTGCCGATCTGGGAATTTGGTTCGGAAGCAACCCGGCAGAAATACCTGCCCAAGCTGGCCACAGGCGAGTCGATCGGTTGTTTTGGTTTGACGGAGCCCGATCATGGCTCCGACCCTGGTTCCATGGTCACGCGCGCGCGCAGTGTGCCCGGTGGCTTCATGTTGAGCGGCGCCAAAATGTGGATCACCAACAGTCCGATCGCCGACGTATTTGTGGTGTGGGCCAAGGATGACGAAGGCGCAATTCGTGGCTTCGTGCTGGAGAAGGGCTGGAAGGGCCTGAGCGCGCCGGTCATTCACGGCAAGATGGGCCTGCGCGCCAGTATCACCGGCGAGATCGTCATGGACAATGTATTTTGCCCGGAAGAAAACGCATTCCCCGATGTGCGTGGTCTGAAAGGCCCGTTCACTTGTCTCAACAGCGCCCGCTACGGTATCTCCTGGGGTGCGTTGGGCGCAGCCGAAGATTGCTTCGAGCGGGCGCGTCAGTACACGCTGGACCGCAAGCAGTTCGGCCGTCCGTTGGCGGCCAATCAGCTGATCCAGAAAAAGCTGGTGGATATGCTGACCGAAATCACCATGGGATTGCAAGGTTGTTTGCGTCTGGGTCGCATGAAAGACGAGGGCACGGCGGCGGTGGAGCTGACCTCGATCATGAAGCGCAACAGTTGCGGCAAGGCGCTCGACATCGCCCGCATGGCGCGCGACATGATGGGCGGCAATGGCATCAGCGACGAATACGGCGTGATTCGCCATCTGCTCAATCTGGAAGTGGTCAACACCTACGAAGGCACGCACGATGTGCATGCGCTGATCATCGGGCGTGCTGTCACTGGCCTGGCCGCGTTTTCCTGACCGCATGGACGCAACTACTGAGCGTAGTGCCGCGCTGGCCGGTATCAAGGTTTTGGACCTGTCGCGCGTGCTGGCCGGCCCGCTGGCGGGGCAAATTCTGGGTGACTTGGGGGCCGACGTGGTCAAGGTCGAACGTCCGGGCCATGGCGACGACACGCGCGCCTGGGGACCGCCTTATCTGACCGATGCCAATGGCCGGCTCACGGATGTTGCCGCCTATTTCTTGTGCGCGAACCGCAATAAGCGATCGGTTGCCATCGACATGTCCCAGCCCGAAGGGCAGGCACTCGTGCGCCAGCTCGCCATGCATGCCGACGTGGTGCTGGAAAACTTCAAGGTTGGCGCGCTGGCGCGCTACGGTCTTGATGCCGCCAGTCTGATGGCGCTCAATCCGCGTTTGGTGTACTGCTCGATTACCGGTTTCGGTCAAGATGGCCCATACGCCGCCAGGGCGGGTTACGACTTTCTGATTCAGGGCATGGGCGGCTTGATGAGCATTACCGGCGCCGCGGACGACGAACCTGCCGCAGGGCCGCAAAAAGTCGGCGTCGCCTTGACTGACGTGATGACTGGCCTGTACGCCGCCGTCGCGGTGCAAGCGGCGCTGCTGGAACGCGGCCACTCCGGTCTGGGGCAGCATATCGACTTGTCACTGCTCGATGTGCAGATTGCCGGCCTTGTCAATCAGGCTTCCAATTATCTCGTTGGCGGGCTTTTGCCGAAACGAATGGGCAATAGTCACCCCAGTATCGTGCCCTATCAGGATTTCCCCACCGCTGATGGCGACATGATCCTGGCGATCGGGAACGACGGCCAGTTTGCGCGTTTCTGCGCTGCCGCCGGTCATCCCGAGTGGGCCGCTGACGAGCGCTACCGCACCAACCCCCAGCGCGTTGCCAATCGCGGCGAACTGATACTGATGCTGCGCCAGACGACCATACTGCGCAGCAGCGCCCAATGGATAGCGCTGCTGGAAGAGGCGGGTGTGCCTTGCGGACCGATTAACAGCATAGAGCAAGTGTTCGCCGATCCGCATGTGCGTGCGCGTGGGATGCGAGTCGAGGTGGCGCATCCGGATGCGGGCATGGTGCCGCTGGTAGCGAGTCCGATGCGCTTCTCGGCTTCGCCGGTGGCATATCGCCTGCCGCCGCCGGCACTTGGGCAGCATACCGGCGAGGTACTCGCTGATTGGCTACGGCTGGACCCGGAGCAGCTGCATGCCTTGCATCTCAAGAGGGCAATTTGAAAGAATGTTGATGGCGGCAATAGCCCAGAAACCGGGCGCTGTTGCATGCAGATTATCGAAGTGCGGTCGTCGAAGTGGCGCAACCAAATTCTTTCGTTTCATGAGTGCACTGAATGGCTATATTTCTTAGTATTCACGTATCAAATATCTGACATGTAAAATCAAAATTGGCAAATTTTTCTGCTGCGCAGCATAATCTATCCGTCTCCTCCAACTCCTGCAAAGAATTGGATTTAGCCCGCTTTTACCAGCGGGCTTTTTTTTGTCCGGATTTTTATCAGGACGCTGTCCGCATTACACGCCTGTCTGACGCCGCAATGCCGCACCAATGCGCAATGGCGTCGCGCCTGCGGCCACTGCCGCACAGGAAGCGCAGCGCGGCGTGACGCATGCCGCACATGACGCGCTAACTGGCCTGAGCTACTACACCAAACGACGCGATCTTGTCACTCTCGTCGGAGTGCACTGGATGCGAAAAAACCGTGAAAATGACGCTCATGTCATGCCGGCTTCGCTACGTAGTGCCTGCAGCGCGTGCAATAGTTTATCAAGCCATTGTGCAGCGGCCGCTGCATCGCCGGCGTTGCAGGCGGTTTCGAGCGCTGAAGCGGCCAATCGGGCAGCGTTCGCTCCGACCGCACCGGCTGCCCCTTTTTGGGCATGCGCCAGTCGGCCCAGCTTCGGCAGATCGCCGGCCGCGCCGACATGGCGCAATTCGGTGCTCTGCGGCGCCAGATCCTGCAAGAACATCTCGACCAGTTCGTCGAGCAGTTCGCAATCACCGTCGAGCATGTCGAGCGCTGCAGCATTGTCTCGCAGAGGCCCCGGCCACGCCGTGACAGCCGGCGCGTTCGCCAGTGCATCGGAATGACTCAGCGCCTCCGGAACCGGCAAATCCCATGCAGCGCGCGGCAGCGCATACTGCTGCACGGCGATCCACAGGGCTTGCTTGGAAATGGGCTTGCTGACATGGCCTGCCATACCGGCGGCCAGGCAGCGCTGCTTCTCATCTTGCATCGCATGCGCCGTCATGGCGACAATGGGGGTGTGCCGCATTCCCATAGCCTCAAGTTTCCGGATCCGCTGCGTGGCCTGGTAGCCATCCATGACCGGCATCTGAAGATCCATCAGTACCAGGTCGAAGTTTTTGCGCTCGATCTGTTGTACTGCCTCAAGCCCGTTGGTCGCCACCTCCACCATATGGCCCATGCTTTCTAGCAAGCGCACCGCCAGCAAGCGATTGACGGCGATGTCGTCCACCAGCAGCACATAACGCGCTCCGACGCCATGCTCTGGCCCGCTCATGGTCGCGCCATTGATGCCATCGTGCACCATGCTGGAAGCGATCGCGAGAGCGTCGAATAGAGATGATGCATTCGCATCGGGCCAGGGCAGGCAATGCCCGAACTGCGCTTGCTGGGCCGGGCTGACCACCGCGTCTTGCAACAAGATGCGTGTCGACTGCGGTCGGCCAAGGCACAAGCGCTGCCACTGGGCGGCGTCGATGAGCGCCAGCCAGGATGCTTTTACCAGCAACGGTGCCGATCTGGCTGTGGCATCTTGCAAGGCCAGGGCCAGCGTGGGAAATACCCGCGGCACGTACTTCCATTGCTGCAGGCACTTCAGCAAATCACGGTCGGGAGCCGGAGCCGGGTCGAGCACAAGCACGCTCGTGCCGGTTCCCGAAGTGTCGGACTGGGGCGTTTGTGCCACCGGCATGCAGATGCTGAAGTGAAACGTGCTGCCTTCACCAATCACGCTGTTGACGCCAATCATTCCGCCCATACGTTCAACCAGATTGTTGCTGATCGACAGGCCCAAGCCGGTGCCGCCGAACTTGCGCGTGATTGAACCGTCGGCCTGGCCGAAAGGCTTGAAGATTTGCTTGAGCCTTTCTTGCTGTATGCCTGGTCCGGTGTCACGGATGCGGAACTCCAGCATCGACTTCTCGTTTGCATCGACTGCCGGGGTGGTGGACACGCTCAGCTGCACCCAACCTGTGCTGGTGAATTTGACGGCATTCGACAGCAGGTTGATCAGTACCTGACGCAGCCGGTGGGCGTCGCCGATGACGAAGCGCGGCACGTCAGCCCCTATGACGCATTCGAATGCGATGCCTTTGTCACGCGCCCGGTCAGTCAGTATTCGGGCTGCGCCGCGCATGCATTCGTGCAGATCGAATTCGGCCATCTCCAGCGTCATCTCGCCAGCTTCGATCTTCGAGAAATCGAGGATGTCGTTAATGAGCGCCAGCAGCGCATCGCCTGAAGTCTTGACGATCCCGAGCAACTCGCGCTGGTCGGCGTTAATCGGCGTGTCCAGTACCAGCATGGTCATGCCAATGATGGCGTTCATCGGGGTGCGGAT
>JBLHNV010000149.1:0-7318 GCA_047623125.1 Janthinobacterium sp.
ACGGCGTCATTAATTTTCTTCCAGGCCTGCACTTGGGCTGCGCTGTAAATGCCGGGAGTCAAAATATAACCCTTGCCCTGCGGAGAAATCTGAGTCGCTTCGGCAATGATCAGTCCGGCGTTGGCGCGCTGCACATAATATTGCAGCGCCAGATCGCCGGGAATGTCATCTTCCTTGGCACGGCTACGCGTGAGCGGAGCCATGACGATACGGTTGGCCAGTTGCAGCGGACCGAGTTGCATCGGCTTGAACAGATCGCTCGCTGCGTTACGGGCGAGCATGGCGTCATGAGTGGCCGTATTGGTGGTTGAACTAGTCATAATTAATTCCTTTGAAAGAGAGATGGCAACGTGGCGCGACGCCGATGCTTGAGCATGGAAAACAATCGCGCGCAATCGAATATGTTGGCCATATTAAACGTAAACGCAGATCGGTGCCTCAGGCCGAAAAATATTGCCGTTAAAATAATGCCAACGTGTACAGACAAAAAATAACTGCCTTGTTTGTGCCAGATTCAAACGTGGATTGGGTACAAGCACGCCTGATGTCGCGTTTTTCTGGTGCTTATGTCTGTAAATATTGGTGCAAGGCATAATTTTTATATTGCAGCAACCCGCTGCAGTATCGATGCACGTTTCAATTTTCTTCATGAATACAATGAAGTAATAAAAACATGTCAAAAAAGGAATAGCTGGCACGATGCATGCATTGACTGGCGGGTGCTCACCACCCACCCGAGGCTTACATGACACCGCTGTCCCAACTTTTTTCTCGCTGGCTGTTGGCTATTCCGATTGCCTTGATGTTGCATGGTGGCGCCCATGGCGAAACCGTGGCGCGTTACGGCATTCGCGGTGCCGTCGTCGCGCAACTCACGCCGCAGCAACTCGATCTGATGTTCGAGGCGATCGGCGAACTCGAAGCGGCTTGTGCCCGCCATGCGGCAATCCGCTTGTCCGCCAGCGAACGTGATATTCTGTGCCGCCTCCACGCCCAGGCCCGGGCCGCGATGCGCGCTGCCGACAGCGATCTGTACGATCGCCTCAATCAGTAATTGCATCATGTAATCATCCAGGGCTGCGGTAATCCGGTGCTGATCGACATGGCGCTGAGCTTGTGCCACCGCTTGTCGCCATTGCGGCGTTCGCAACTTCGCCATGTCGAACGCATGAGCGCGTCATTCGAAGAGCATGCGGTGATCATCGAGGCGTTGCTGGCGCATGACGTCAGCAACGCGCAGCGCCAGATGCGCAGCCATCTGCTGTCGGCCCGCATTGCTACTGCGCACATGGCGCCCGCGCGGTCAGAAGCGACAGCGGGTTGAAGGGTTTTATCCGATAAATTGGTTTGCCTGAGTTTGCTTGAGTTTACCTGAGCGCGGCCGGCCTGACATAATGCACATTTAACAAGGAATACGATGTTTCATACCGCCCGTGCTACCCATGCCATCGCCGTCGCGCCGCATCATCTGGCATCCCAATCGGCGCTGGCCGTGATGCGCGATGGCGGCAATGCCATCGAAGCGATGGTCGCTGCGGCAGCCACGATCGCCGTAGTTTATCCGCACATGAATGGCATAGGCGGCGATTCGTTCTGGATCATCGTGCCACCCGGCGGCACACCGATTGCGATCGACGCTTGCGGCCAGGCCGCATTGGCAGCGACGATCGAGGCTTACCGCAGCCGCGCTCTGGCCGCCATTCCGGTGCGCGGCCCGCTGGCGGCCAACACCGTCGCAGGCACCATCGGCGGCTGGAATCTGGCCCTCGAGGTGGCGGCAGAGGTGGGCGCAAAATCGGGCGCCAGGCTGCCGCTGGAGCGCCTGTTGCGCGATGCGATTAGTTACGCCGAAGATGGTGTGCCGGTGACCGTCAGCCAGCAAAATGCGACCCGTTCCAAGTTGCCGGAACTGGCGGCGCAGCCGGGCTTCACGGACACCTTCCTGATCGATGGCGCATTGCCGCTGGCCGGACAGCGCTTCAGGCAGCCGCGCATCGCGCGCACGCTGTCGATGCTGGTGCGCGATGGACTCGACAGCTATTACCGCGGTGCGCTGGCCACCGAGATCGCCGCCGATCTGCACAGCGTCGGCAGCTTGATAGGCAGCGCCGACCTGGCCGCTTGCCGCGCCGAGCGCAAGACTGCGCTGCGACTCGTGCATTCGGCCGGCACAGTCTTCAACATGACCCCGCCGACCCAGGGCGCAGTATCGCTGGCGATTCTTGGCGTGCTCGACCGGGTCGGCCTGGCGCAAGTCGAGGCTGACAGCGCCGACCACGTCCACCTTGTGGTCGAAGCCACCAAACGCGCCTTCCAATTGCGCGACCGTTACATTACCGACCCGGCCGACATGACAGTCGATGCGCAGGCGCTGCTGACACCGGAAAACCTCGACAGCCTCGCTGCCACCATTCGTCCCGACCAGGCGGCGCCATGGGGCAACGGGCGTGGTCCGGGCGACACGATATGGATGGGGACAATAGATGAGAGCGGTCTGGCGGTATCTTTTATCCAGAGCATCTATCACGAGTTCGGCAGCGGCGTGGTGCTGCCGACGACGGGCATCAACTGGCAAAATCGCGGCGCATCGTTCAGTCTTGATGCCGACCACCTGCTGGCGCTGAAACCGGGCAAGAAGCCATTTCACACACTCAATCCGGCCGCCGCACTGCTGGCCGATGGCCGCACCATGGTCTACGGCACGATGGGCGGCGATGGCCAGCCACAAACGCAGGCCGCTGTGTTTTCCCGCTATGTCACCTTCGGCCAGCCATTGCAAACAGCGCTCACTGCGCCGCGCTGGCTGCTCGGGCGGACCTGGGGCCAGACCAGCGATACGCTCAAGCTGGAACAGCGCTTTCCGCAATCAGTGATCGACGCCTTGACCGCGCGCGGCCACGAGGTGGAAGTCTTGCTGGCGTTCGATGAAACGATGGGCCACGCCGGCGCTCTGGTGCGCCATCCGGACGGCATGCTCGAAGGGGCCAGCGATCCGCGCTCCGACGGCGCGGTGGCAGGATACTAGAACATGAAACGTCCACGTTTTTTACCCGACAACCTGATGTTGCTGATGATTGGCACCGTTCTCGCAGCGACTCTGATGCCCAGCTCCGGGACCACCGCGCTGGTGCTCAACGGCATCACCAATGGCACCATCTGCCTGCTGTTTTTCTTGCATGGAGCCAAGCTGCCAAAAGAGGCGGTCATTGCCGGAGCACGCCACTGGCGCTTGCACCTGACGGTGCTGCTGTGCACTTTCCTGGCGCTGCCATTGCTGGGACTGGGGCTGCAGCCGCTGCTGTCGCAGCTGGTAACACCGGATCTGTATCTGGGCGTGCTGTTCCTGTGCATGCTGCCATCGACCGTGCAATCATCGATTGCCTTTACCTCGGTCGCGCGCGGCAATGTGCCCGCTGCCGTGTGCGCTGCCTCGGCATCGAATTTGATCGGCATTTTCCTCACGCCGGTGCTGGTTGGCGTGATTGTCATCGCGCACACCAGCAATTTGATCCAGTTCGATGCGATCCGCAATATTGCGTTGCAATTGCTGCTGCCGTTCATTGCGGGACAAGTTGCGCGGCGCTGGATCGGCACCTGGGTCGATGCCCGCAAGTCGATGCTGAAAATCGTCGATCAGGGCTCGATCCTGCTGGTGGTGTACACCGCGTTCAGCGAAGCTGTGAATCAGGGACTATGGCAACAGTTGCCCGTTCAGTCATTGCTGGGATTGCTGGTCATCAATAGCCTGCTGCTGGCACTGATCATCACGATCACTATGTTAGGCAGTCGCTGGCTGGGCTTCAGCAAGGAAGACCAGATCACCATCGTTTTTTGCGGTTCGAAAAAAAGCCTGGCCAGTGGCGTTCCGATGGCAAAAATTCTATTTGCAGGCCATGCGCTGGGCGCGGTGGTGCTGCCGCTAATGCTGTTTCATCAAATGCAATTGATGGTCTGCGCCGTATTGGCGCAGCGCTATGCAAAGCGGGACAGCCCGCTTCAAGATGTCAGGAAATCGACGCCAGTGGCAAGTTAAGCAACAGGTTCTGCGGCTTGATGCGCAGCATGTCCTGGTCATTCATCGCGCAAGCGAGATAAACCGGCTGGCCGGCAATATCGGGCCGCATCACCTGGCGATCGGCAAATGTCATCCGGAACAACGACAAGATGCGCCGGTTGCGCTCCGGCTCCAGAGTCCCGCCTTGGTACAGATCGTTGAGCATGGCGCTCGCTTGCGCATCAAGACCGATATGCCATGCCCATTGCTTGCTCTCGATGGTAGAGACCGCTTCGACAGCCACCTCGACGCTGAAAAAATGGCGTATCCACAACTCGATCAGCCGACAGAACGCGGTCAGTGCGGCGCTGCCACGCTGAAACGCCAGCACCGTGTCATACGCTTCGTCGCGTTCCCAGTAACGTGCCGCATTGGCGACGTCGAGCACATCGAGCTCGACCCGGCGTGGCCTGATTTTCGACTCTACCAGCAAGCGCCCGAAGTCGCCGTAATTGCTGCCGCTGGCATGCAGTTCGACGGTGGCGGCATCGGCCAGCATGATGGCACCGTCTTCCAGCGCCACTTTCTGTGGCCGGAAAAACAGTTCGGCGGTGCGCGCGAAGATGCCATCGTCGCGCTGGTCCAGCATGCCGCGCAAGATCATCTGCGCCAGTTGATCGATGAACAGCGGCGGCACGGTAACGTCGCCGGCGCGAAAAATCGCGATATAAGCTGCCTCCAGCGTCGGTGCCGACAGCAAGCGATCGCGAAAGGCCAGCATCACGCCATAATTTTCGCGGGCGTCAGGGTCTTCCAGGGCGGCGAGGTCGGACGCCGTGACTAGCCGCTGCGGCGTCGCCAGCAAGCTCGCATGCAACGCCAGTTCAGCCGCGCAAGACTCAGCCACGGGAGCGACCTCGGGACGAGACCACCAGGCGCGCAGTAAATCGTCGGTCACGATCAGCTGACCATCGGCATTGCGCCGCGTCAGGTTAAAGCCGGAGTGTTGCCAGAAATCATGCATGGTGTCGCTCGCAAAGTAGTGGTACTGATGGTGGTTGGGCCGCCCGATGGCAAGGGCGCTGCTGCAGGTCGGTCATTTTCCGATGCAGAATCGGCTGAAAATGACGCCCAGCAAATCGTCCGATGAAAAGGCGCCGGTGATGCTCGACAGTTGCGCTTGCGCCAGGCGCAATTCTTCGGCGAACAAATCGAGCGACTGATCGTTTTGCGCCGCATGCCGCGCCGCGCCGTCGAGGTGGCTGGCGGCCGATTTCAATGCGATCAAATGCCGTTCGCGCGCCAGGTACAACGATTCGCCAGTCTGCTGCCAGCCGGCGATGCGCAGCAATTCGGCGCGCAGCAACTCAATGCCCAGATGTTCGTGCGCCGACAAATACACGTGCGTGGCATCTTTCATTGCATCCACACCCGGCTTGTGACCGGACAAGTCGATCTTGTTCCAGATCCGCAGCACCGGCACGTTCGGTGGAAACGCTTGCATGATCGTTTCATCGGCCAGCGTCGGCCCGACATCGGCGCCCAGCAGGTGCAAAATCACATCGGCTTTTCCGACCTCATCCCAGGTGCGGGTGATGCCGATGCGCTCGACGACGTCGACGTCATCATTGAGGGCGCGGATGCCGGCGGTGTCGATGATATTGAGCGGAATGCCGTGAATCTGGATCGTTTCGCTGACCTTGTCGCGCGTGGTGCCGGCGATCGGCGTCACGATCGCCGCCTCGAAACCGGCCAGCGCATTGAGCAGCGATGATTTTCCGACGTTAGGCTGGCCCACCAGCACGACGTTCAAACCATCGCGCAGCAACGCACCTTGCGCTGCCTGCCGGAATACCGTCTCCAGCGCCTGCGCGATACCGGCCAACTGACCGCGCGCATCGGATTTTTCAAGGAATTCGATTTCCTCTTCCGGAAAATCGAGCGTGGCCTCGACCAGCATCCGCAATCCGGTCACTTGTTCGACCAGCGCCCGGATCGCTTTCGAAAAAGCGCCGGACAGCGATTGCGACGCCGATTTGGCTGCCGCTTCGGTCGAGGCATCGATCAGGTCGGCCACCGCTTCGGCCTGGGCCAGATCGAGCTTGTCGTTGAGGTAGGCGCGGCGCGTGAATTCGCCCGGCTCGGCCAGGCGCAAGCCGATATCGGCGCCCGCTTCGAGCACGCGTGCCAGCAGCAGCTGCAGCACGATCGGCCCGCCATGACCTTGCA
Organism: Janthinobacterium sp.; assembly: GCA_047623125.1. GTDB lineage: Bacteria > Pseudomonadota > Gammaproteobacteria > Burkholderiales > Burkholderiaceae_D > Janthinobacterium. The sequence continues at coordinate 6,224 of JBLHNV010000149.1, forward strand.
ATTCGAGCACGTCTTCGCCGGTATACGAATGCGGCCCCTTGAAATGCAATGCAATACCCTGGTCGATGATGCTGCCATCGAGGCTCTTGAATGGCAGGTAGGTCGCGCGGCGCGGCGGCAGCAGCGCATCGCCGAACAGCGATCGCAGCAGCGCAGCCAGATCCTTGCCGGAGGCGCGCACCACGCCGATGCCGCCGCGGCCGGGAGCGGTGGCGATGGCGGCGATGGGAGAAGAGTCAAGTGTCATCGTGGTATTCCAGGTGGTCGAAGCAAGATGCCAATAAAAAAGCCCATGCGCGGCATGGGCTTGAGCCGGGCGCAACCAATGCCGCTGGTTGCGCCGGGGTAACATGAAGGTCTGACTTGCATCAGACTTTCGTCAGACCGTCATAAGGTTTTCGGCGCATATTTCTTCGTGATGAACCATTGCTGGCCGATCGACAACACGTTGTTGACAACCCAATACAGCACCAGACCGGCCGGGAAGAAGAAGAAGATGACCGAGAATGCCAACGGCATGAACAACATCATCTTCGCTTGCATCGGATCAGCCGGGGCCGGATTGAGCTTGGTCGTGATGAACATCGAAATCGCATACAGCACAGGCAAGATATACCACGGGTCCGGTGCGGCCAGGTTCGTGATCCAGCCGATCCACGGCGCGCCGCGGATCTCGACCGATGCTTGCAACACCCAGTATAGCGCGATGAAGACCGGCATCTGGACCACGATCGGCAGACAGCCACCCAGAGGATTGATTTTCTCGGTCTTGTACAGCTCCATCGTGGCCTGGTTCATCTTGGCCGAATCACCCTTGTGGCGCTCGCGAATCGCCTGCATTTTCGGCGTCACCAGCTTCATCCTGGCCATGCTGCGATAACCTGCCGCCGACAATGGGAAGAACGCCAGCTTGATCAGGATCGTGAACGCGATGATGGTCCAGCCCCAGTTGCCGAGCACTTTATGGATCTGTTCCATGATCCAGAACATCGGCTTGGCGATGATGGTCAGGAAACCATAGTCCTTGACCAGTTCCAGGCCCGGCGCGACTTGTTCGAGCAGCTTGGCTTGCTGCGGTCCCGAATACAGTTTGGC
>JBLHNV010000150.1:0-7313 GCA_047623125.1 Janthinobacterium sp.
GTGTTCGTCTGGTGGGATAGTGCCGATATCATCGTACTGAGCTGAGGTGATGGCATGAAAATTTTGTCAGCGCTACAGCGCCATATCAAGGGCCGCCATCTGGTGATTGCGCTGCCATCGATCTGGCTGGCCATCACCTTTTTGCTGCCCTTTCTGATCGTGCTGCGCATTAGCGTCGTCGAGATGGGCGGTGCCGGCAATCCGTTCGGGAGCCTGGTGTCGTACCTCGATGGCGCCGTGATACTGAAACTGAAGGTATCGAATTACTTGTTTCTGCTGCAAGACAAATTGTACCTGCTGACCTACCTGAGTTCGCTCAAGTATGCCGCCATCACGACGGCGCTGTGCCTGTTCATCGGTTATCCGTTCGCCTATTTCATGGCCCGCGCCAGGCCCGCGATCCGGCCGGTCTTGCTGATGCTGGTGATGCTGCCGTTCTGGACCTCGTTTTTGCTGCGCATCTATGCATGGAAGGGAATACTGGCCAACCACGGCATTGCGAATGACTTTCTGCTCTGGCTGGGTGTGATCGAGCAGCCTTTGCAGATGCTGCATACGCCATTTTCATTATTGATCGGCATGGTCTACGCTTACCTGCCATTCATGATCCTGCCGTTGTATGCGCATCTGGTAAAGATGGATCTGCGCTTGCTGGAAGCGGCGACCGACCTGGGCGCGACGCCGCTGCAAGCGTTCTGGCGCATCACGGTGCCGTTGTCGACGTCCGGCATCATCGCCGGCGCGATGCTGGTATTCATTCCGTCGGTCGGCGAATATGTGATTCCCGAGCTGCTGGGCGGCCCCGCAACGCTGATGATAGGCCGTGTGTTGTGGGATGAGTTTTTCATCAATAACGATTGGCCGATGGCGTCTGCGGTAACGGTGGTGGCGATTTTGCTGATCCTGGTGCCGATGGCGATCTTTCATAAATATCAGGCCGGCGGGCAGGAGCAGGCATGAGCGGTTCAGCAGACAGTGCCACTTTCCTGCAGCGTTGGTTCGGCCGCGGCTGGCTCGCCGTCGGTTATTTTTTCCTGTATGTACCGATCGTGGTGCTGGTCGTTTTTTCATTTAACAGTGCGCGCCAGGACATGGTGTGGAGCGGCTTTTCGACGCGCTGGTACAGTGAACTGTGGCATGACCGCGAGCTCATCGCCGGCTTCGTGTTGTCGCTCAAGATCGCCGTGCTGGCAGCTTGTGCGTCGGTCGTTCTGGGTACCTGCGCCGCGTTCGTGCTGAGCCGCTATCAGCGTTTCAAAGGGCGGGCGCTGTTTTCAAGCATGGTCAGCGCGCCTTTGGTCATGCCGGAAGTGATCATCGGCTTGTCGCTGTTGTTGATGCTGGTGTCGCTGCAAAAAATGTTCGGTTTTCCCGAGCGCGGCATGTTCACGATCTGGATCGCGCACACGCTGCTGGGCATGGCTTACGCCACTGTCGTGGTGCAGTCGCGGCTGCGCGAGATGGACAAGTCGCTGCACGAGGCAGCACTTGATCTGGGTTGCCGCGGGCATCAGGTATTTTTTCTGGTCACGCTGCCCAACATTTGGCAGGCTCTGGCGTCGGCCTGGCTGCTCACTTTCACGCTGTCGTTAGATGACGTGGTGCTGGCCGCTTTCCTGTCCGGCCCTGGCTCATCGACGATGCCGATCGTGATCTTTTCGCGTGCGCGCCTCGGGCTCGATCCGCGCGTCAATGCGGTCGCTGCGCTGACGATCCTGGTCGTCACGGTCGCCGTCATCGTGGTCAGCGTGATGCTGGCGCGCGCCGAGCGAAGGCGGGCGCATCGGATGTCGGCGGCGTTCAGACAAGCGCAGCCGGAGTGATCGTGCTGCCGCCGCATCGGCATCCAATACCGCGCGTGGCGATTTTTTATTGAGATCCTGTGCCCGCCCATCCGTTCGCCTGCCCGCCCGGCGGCGCAAGTGCCGCTCAGGTGGCCCGGCGTGCGCGCCTGGCCGTGATGTGACCGATACCTGGTGTATCGAATAAGACGATGTTTTGTCCTCTTATCGAGGCCCAATTTTGCCGATACGATGGCACTCATGCAAGCCCTTCACGCTTGCCTTGAGAAAGTCTTTCGCCATGGATGCACCGGTTCCACGTCAGTTTTTATCCGATCTTTACGCCAGCGCCGTCGACGCGGTGCAAGCGGCGAAATGCCTGCCGCGGTGGCTGCCGTCGCCACCGGCGCATGGCCGCACGCTCGTCATCGGTGCCGGCAAGGCCGCCGCCGCCATGGCCCGGGCGGTCGAGGCGCATTGGTCGGGAGCACTGTCCGGCATGGTCGTCACACGCCATGGCCACGGCGCGCGATGCGATTATATCGAGGTCGTCGAAGCAGCCCATCCGGTGCCCGACGATGCCGGGCAGCGTGCGGCCGCGCGCATGCTGGAGAGGGTGCAGGGTTTGACCAGAGACGATCTGGTGTTGTGCCTGATTTCGGGCGGTGGTTCGGCATTGCTGGCTTTGCCTGCAGAGGGCGTCACGCTGGAACAGAAGCAGGCGATCAACAAGGCGCTGCTGGCCAGCGGTGCGACGATTGCCGAAATGAATTGCGTACGCAAGCACTTGTCGGCGATCAAGGGCGGCCGGCTGGCCATTGCTTGCGCACCGGCGCGCCTGGTGACGCTGATCATTTCCGATGTGCCCGGGGACGATCCGTGCACCGTCGCCAGCGGCCCGACGCTGCCGGACTCTGGCACTTGCGCGCAGGCGCTGGCGCTATTGCGCAAATACGACATCGCCATTCCGGCCGCTCTGCAGCAGATGCTGGAGACCGGCATCTGCGAGACGCCCAAGCCCGGCGATCCGCGCTTCGCAGCCAATGAGCACCATGTGATCGCGATTGCCCAGCATGCGCTGGAAGCGGCCGCAGCGACTGCCCGCGCGGCCGGCATCACGCCGTACATCTTGTCCGATGGCATTGAAGGCGAGGCGCGCGATGTCGCCCTCGTGCATGCCGCGATCGCTCGCCAAGTGGCCGCGCGCGGCCAGCCTTTCACGCGCCCGTGCGTGCTCATTTCCGGCGGCGAAACGACGGTCACGCTGCGTGGCAGCGGGCGCGGCGGGCGCAATGCGGAATTCCTGCTCAGTCTGGCCGTGGCGCTCGATGGGGCTGCCGCGATCCATGCGATCGCCTGCGATACCGATGGTATTGATGGCTCCGAAGACAATGCCGGCGCGCTGTATGGCCCCGACTCCCTGGCGCGCGCCGCCAGTCTGGGCCTCGACGGGCGCGCGATGCTCGACAATAACGACGGCTACGGATTTTTCAGCGCGCTGGGCGACCTGGTCGTCAGCGGGCCCACACGCACCAATGTCAACGATTTTCGCGCGCTGCTGATACTGTGAGGTGCAGACAGATGTCATGCACCTGCACATGGCAACTTGCACCAATACGAGCAAAAAAGATCCAGCGCATGCGACGTCAGCGCAATGCCAGGATCGTGGTCACGCTCGGTCCGGCCAGCAGCAACGAAGAGCGCCCCGATGCAGCCAACATCGCGCTCGCCGATCTGCGCCATGGCGCTGGCGCAGATCGGCGCGCTGCTATGGTGCGCCGACCATGTGTTGGACGTGCGCCTGAGCGAGCGGATGCGGGAATGTGATGATTCGAAGGCGCGCTGCTTGCCGGTTCATGCAGGCAAGCAATGTCCAGCCTGCATTTTTTCCATGCAAGTGCAAGCATGCCGCGCGTCAGGTCGGAGCGGGCCTCGACCAGAGACCCGTCATTATTTCAAGCGTCCTGCCGTGTCATGCCGTTGCCGGGGCAAACCTGCCGGCCCGATTGCACCGGCCCTTTCTTGAACTGCATGGCATGAAACATTGACGCTAGAAGCAATGTTCCGGCGCAGGGAAGCTGCCATCCCTGACTGCGGCGGCATAAGCCTTCACGGCGTCGTCGATGCTGCTCTGGCCGCTCATGAAGTTCTTGACGAAGCGTGCCTTGTGGCCCGGGAATACGCCCAGCAAATCGTGCATTACCAGCACCTGGCCGGAACAATCGGGACCGGCGCCTATGCCTATCGTCGGTATCGCCAGCAATGCGGTGACTTCCTTGCCCAGCTGTGAAGGGATCGCTTCCAGCACCAGCAGCGCGGCGCCGGCCGCCTGCAGCGTCAACGCATCGGCCTTCAGCAGCGCGGCGCTCTCCTGTGTTTTGCCCTGCACCTTGTAGCCGCCCAACTGATGCACCGATTGTGGCGTCAAGCCCAGGTGGGCGCATACCGGGATCGAGCGCTCGGTCAGAAATTTCACGGTCGACTCCAGCCAGGCGCCGCCTTCGAGCTTGACCATATGGGCCCCGGCTTGCATCAGCTGCACTGCATTGTGGAAGGTTGTTTCTGGCGTCGCATAGCTGCCAAAAGGCAGGTCGGCGACGATCAAAGCCGACTTGCTGCCGCGCGCGACGGCGGCGGTATGGTAGACCATGTCGGCCACCGTTACCGGCAGCGTCGAATGATGACCCTGGCACACCATGCCCAGCGAGTCGCCGATCAGCAGCACATCGATGCCGCAGCGGTCCATCAGCGCGGCAAAGCTGGCGTCGTAGCAGGTCAGCATCGAAATCTTGGTGCCGGCAGCGCGCAGCGCATTCAGGGCCGGGATCGTGACCGCTTTGGCAGTCGCTGCGGGTGCAATGGCGGGAGGGGCATCGGGCTGGCCCGGATTTTTTTCTGCCAGCTCGGTTGATTGCAAATAAGTCGCCATGGTCATCCTTCTTATCGGTGGTTGCGCCTGATGGCGGGGTGCATGGCCGGGCAAACGGATGGGTAAATGCATGGGGCTGCGCCCGGGCCGGTGCAGGAAAAAAATCAGCCCATCATGGTGATGCCTTGGTCGGCTACGCTGGCCAGGAATTGTCGCGCCGGGCCATGGTCAGGAATGACGATGTCGGGCGCCAGTTCCAGCAGCGGCAGCAGCACGAAGGCGCGCCCGGTCATGCGCGGATGCGGCACTTGCAGTGTCGTGCTGTGTATTTTTTGATCGCCATACAGCAGCAGGTCCAGGTCGAGCGTGCGCGGTGCGTTGCGGTAAGGCCGCTCGCGCCCGTGCGCCAGTTCGATCTGTTGCAGCGCGCGCAGTAAATCGTGCGCCGGCAACGTCGTGTCGAGCTGCGCGATGGCATTCACATAGTCAGCGCCGCCAGCATCGATGGGCATGCTGCGGTACAGGCTTGAACTGGTGCGCAACAGGCACCCAGGCAGCGCCGCGAGGCGCGCGATCGCATCGAGCACGTTGGCGCGTGCGTCGCCGAGGTTGGCGCCGATGCCGACATAAGCCCGGTTCGAGGTCAGAGTCGACGCCAACGCCTCACTCTGCACTGCGTTCGCCGGCAGGCTTGCTACGGTTGGCACGGCGCGGCACGCGTTTCTTGCGCGCTGCCGGCGTGGCGCTGGCTACGGTCATCAATTTTTCCCTGGCGTCGACATCGGCGTCATAAAACGCGGTCCACCATTCGCCGATTTCAGCATCAATTTCGCCGGATGCGCAGCGTAGCAGCAGGAAGTCGTAGCCGGCGCGGAAGCGTTCATTTTCGAGCAGTTTGTAAGGCAGTTTGCCGGTACGGCGCTCGAAGCGCGGTTGCATGGCCCAGATGTCGCGCATGTCGGAGCTGATCTTGCGCTGCAGTGCCAGCTTTTCAGTTTGCGATTCGAGCACATCGTCAGCCGCCAGATGCAGCGCCGGGATCGGGAGTTCGCCTGCGGCGCGGTACGCGGTCCATTTTTCGAGCACCTGGTGCCACAGCAGCGATGCAAACAAGAAGCTTGGCGAAACGGGCTTGCCAGCGACGATGCGTGCATCGGTCGATGCCAGTGCCAGTGTGACGAACTTGGCGCCCAGCGGTTGCTCCAGCACTACGTCGAGCAGCGGCAGCAGCCCATGGTGCAAGCCTTCCTTGCGCAGTTGCAGCAGACAAGCCAGGGCATGGCCGCTCATCAGCAGCTTGAGCATTTCGTCGAACACCCGCGGGGCAGGAACATTGTTGATCAGCGGCGCCATGACCTGAATCGGCGCGGCCGTGCTTGGCTCGATCGTAAACTTGAGCCGGGCGGCAAAGCGCACCACGCGCAGCATGCGCACCGGGTCTTCGCGGTAGCGCGCCTCGGGCTGGCCGATGATGCGCAAGGTTTTGGCGCGGATGTCGGCAATGCCGCCGTGGTAATCGAGCACCTGTTGCGTGGCCGGGTTGTAATACATCGCGTTGATCGTGAAGTCGCGCCGCAGCGCATCTTCGTGCTGCAAGCCGAAATTATTGTCGCGCAGCACGCGGCCGTGCTCATCCTTGGGCGAGGCGTCGGAGCCGGCGCCGCGGAAGGTCGTCACTTCCAGCAAGTCCTGGCCGAACATCACGTGCACGATCTGGAAGCGGCGTCCGATGATGAAGGCGCGCCGGAACAGGCGCTTGACTTGTTCCGGCGTTGCGTTGGTGGCGATGTCGAAATCCTTCGGCTTCACGCCCAGCAGCAAGTCGCGCACCGCGCCACCGACGACGAACGCCTGGAAGCCCGCCTCTTGCAGGCTGGACGTGACCCGGATCGCGTTCGACGACACCAGTTGCAGGTCGATCCCGTGTTCCTGTGCAGCAAGCATGCTCGGCTTGGTGGCATCGCGAGCGTGCTTTTCCTTGACGCCGAGAATCTTGCGGATGAGTTTTTTAATCATTGAATAGGTGAAGTATGGGCCAGCCGTGGCGGGTTGCGTGCGCAGTCAGCAAGGCGTTGGGGTTGGTCGCGACCGGGTCGGTGACGATGGATAACAACGGAAGGTCGTTGTGGGAGTCGCTGTAGAAATGGCTGTGCTCGAAATCAAGGAGCGACTTGCCCATCGTCGCCAGCCAGTCATGAGTGTGGCTGACTTTGCCGCTGCCATGGGTTGGCGTGCCCAGCAGCTTGCCGGTGATGTCGCCATTGGCATCTTGTTGCGGCAGCGCCGCGATCAGATGCAAGACGCCGAGCTTTTTTGCGATCGGCTCCGTCACATAGCGGTTGGTGGCGGTGATGATGGCGACCAGATCGCCGTCATCCTGATGCTTTTGCAACAGCGCTTGTGCGCCGGGCCGGATCGCCGGCTGGATCACTTCTTCCATGAATTGGGCCTGCATCTGGTCCAGGTGCTGGCGCGGGAATTGCGCCAGCGTGCCCAGCGCAAACGCCAGGTACACGGCCGGATCCAGCGTGCCAGCCTGGTATTGCATGAAAAATTCGTCGTTGCGGCGCGTGAAAGCGGGGCCGTCCACGGCCCCGATGCGGACCAGGAATTGGCCCCATTCATGGTCCGAATCGATCGGGATCAGCGTGTGGTCGAGGTCA
>JBLHNV010000151.1:0-7298 GCA_047623125.1 Janthinobacterium sp.
TGCGTCGATCCGCTGTGCTGCCGATGTTTTTTTTGGGCTTGTCTTTCGTCATTGCAGCATGTAGAGTTAGGCCCTCCTTTTTATTATTCGTGCGGAATTCTTACTCTTATGGCATTAATCGTCCACAAATACGGCGGTACGTCGATGGGCTCGACCGACCGCATCAAGAATGTCGCCAAGCGCGTCGCCAAATGGCATGACGCAGGGCATCAGATCGTCGTCGTTCCGTCGGCGATGTCCGGCGAAACCAATCGCCTGTTCGGCCTCGCGCGCGAAATCATGGATCAGCCCGATCCGCGCGAACTCGACATGATCACCTCGACCGGTGAACAAGTGTCGGTTGGCTTACTGTCGATGGCGCTGATGGCGATCGGCAAAGAGGCCGTTTCTTACGCTGGTTGGCAAGTGGCGATCACGACCGATTCCGCCTACACCAAGGCGCGCATCCAGTCGATCGACGATGAAAAAGTCAGGCGCGATCTTGATGCCGGCAAAATCGTCATCATCACCGGTTTCCAGGGCGTCGACGAACACAGCAACATCACCACGCTGGGACGCGGTGGCTCCGATACCTCGGCGGTCGCCATTGCGGCGGCCATGAAAGCGGCCGAATGCCTGATCTTCACCGACGTCGACGGCGTCTACACCACCGACCCGCGAGTGGTGTCGGAAGCGCGGCGCCTGAAGACCGTGACGTTCGAGGAAATGCTGGAAATGGCATCGCTGGGTTCAAAAGTGCTGCAAAGCCGCTCGGTCGAATTTGCCGGTAATTATCGTGTCCCGGTGCGCGTGCTGTCGTCGCTGACCGACCCGATGATCGCGCTGGAAGAAGAAGCCAATTCGGGTACCCTGATCACGTTTGAGGAAGAAACCAACATGGAACAAGCAGTCATTTCAGGCATCGCATTCAACCGCGACGAAGCAAAAATCACCGTGCTGGGCGTGCCGGACCGGCCTGGCATCGCTTTCCATATCCTGGGGCCGGTCTCGGAAGCGAATATCGAAGTCGACATGATCATCCAGAACCAGTCGGTCGATGGCAAGACCGACTTTACGTTCACCGTCTCGCGCGGCGAATACCAGAATGCGATGGCGGTGCTCAATGCGACCAAGGCCGAGATTGGTGCCACCAGCATTACCGGTGACGCCAAGGTATCGAAAATCTCGGTCGTCGGCATCGGCATGCGCAGCCATGTCGGTGTCGCATCGACAATGTTTCGCACCCTGGCAGAGGAGGGTATCAACATCAGAATGATCTCGACTTCCGAAATCAAGATTTCGGTGCTGATCGACGAGAAATACATGGAACTGGCCGTGCGCGCGCTGCACAAGGCCTTCGATCTGGAAACTCCGGCATAATTATTTGTAAAAAAACAGCCGAGTTCCTTGACCAAACGGGATTCAAAAGTTACCATTGCTGTCTTCTGATCTGGTGCAGTTTCAGGTCAGGAATAGTTGATTAAATTCAGCAAGGAGACGTGGCCGAGTGGCCGAAGGCACATCCCTGCTAAGGATGCATACGGCTTATACCTGTATCGTGAGTTCGAATCTCACCGTCTCCGCCAGTATTAAAAGAAAGCCCCTGAGTAATCAACGACTTAGGGGCTTTCTGCGTTGTATGCCCAGGCCGATAGTCAAAAGGCTGTTAAGTATTTGCCGCTGGTGCTTGCAGCACGATGGCGTCGCTGTCGGCCAGGCCCAGCGCCAGGCTCAGCAGAACGGCGTCAGAGCCGCGCCCATTTTTAAGGTGCTTCCAGGCTCACTTGCCATCAGTTGCCATCAGTTGCCATCAGTTGCCGCAGTTACTTGAGCGCCGGGTGCCCTCAGGCTGCGCCGGTTCGGCGCAGCGGCGATTGCCTTGTCCGCGACAAGAGAGCATGCGCAATCGGTGTCATGGGACCGCCCCGGAGTCTGAAATGGTGTCTTCCATCGCGCATTGCTGCTGGACTTCGGTATTTTCCCAGTGATGCTGGATGGCAAGAATCTGCGGCAGGATGCTGGTAAATAAATTCACCAGCTCAGGGTCGAAGTGCGCGCCGGAGCCGCTCTTGAGGTGCGTCATGATTTTTTCCAGCGGCCACGGCTCCTTGTAGGGGCGCTTCATGCTCAGTGCATCGAACACATCGGCCAGTGCCACGATGCGCGCCGACTGCGGTATGTCCTTGCCCTTCAAGCCTGCCGGATAGCCACTGCCATCCCACCTTTCGTGATGGCATAGCGAAACTTCGGCCGCCAGTTTGAAGACCGGGGCATTGCTCTTGCTCAGGATATTAAAGCCCACTTGAGGATGGGTGCGCATGATGTTCCACTCTTGCGCATCCAGTGGCCCGGGCTTGCGCAAAATGGCTTGCGGCACGCCGAGTTTGCCTGTGTCGTGCATCGGGGCGGCCAGTTCCAGGCGCGCGCTGCTGTCTTTGTCATAGCCGCAGGCCACGGCCAGAGCGCGCGTATAGGCCGCCATGCGCCAGATGTGCGCGCCGGTATCGACATCGTTGTAATGCCCGGCGTAGCCCAGCATCAAGATCGCTGCCCGGTAGCTTTGCTCCAGGACGCTTACTTCCACGCGTGCCAGATGCGCGCTCACCCGGGCCCGCACAATTTGCGGCGTGACAGGCTTGATGATGTAGTCCACGCCGCCCGCTTCAAAGCCGGCCGCCTCGTGCTCGGCATCGCTGTAACCGGTGACAAAGATGACCTGCACGCTATGCGTCGGGTCGATCTGCCTGATCTGGCGGCACAACTCGTAGCCATCGATGTCCGGCAAACCGACGTCCAGTAACACCATGGAGGGCTGGTGCTTGACGATGGCACTGAGCGCTTCAGCGCCATTGCGGGCCACCACCAGCGTATAGTTCGCTGCCAGAATACCTTCCATGATGGCCAGGTTGACCGGTTCGTCGTCCACGATCAAGATCGTTCTCAGGCTCATGATTCAATCTCCCAGATCTATAGCGCAATCGAGCGCAAGCTGGCGCGTGCGCACTGTTGCAGCTTGAAAGTCGTAGCCCAGCACACTGACCCAAATGGTTGCCAGCGCTGGCGCCGGCAACTGCTGCTCCAGCGTCGCCATCTCGCTCTTGATCCGTACCGGATTGTCAGAGTCAAGTGCCAGCAGCAATCGGGTCAACTGGTTTTTCAATTTTATTTGCGCATCCGCAGACAATGCCGGCGCTGCCACTGCAGTGCTATCGAGTGTCTCTTTGGCAGGTTCGACCCCGGGTGCATACCGATTGATCTCTGCCATCACCGCCGCCAGCGCTGTGCTCAATTCGAGTAGTGCCGACTCTGGGTCGCCTTGCGTGCCCAGCAACTGTTCTGCCTTTTGCGCTGCGCTGTGCGTGTCGGGCAATGCCAGATTGGCAGCGACTCCCGAGAGCTTGTGGGCCAGCGCAGCCGCACCGGGCCGGTCGCCCTCGGCCAGACTGGTGCGCAGCAGCGCAACGGCGTCGCTGTAACTGCTGACAAAGCGATGCAGATACGCCTGGTAGGTCGGCAGGTCTGACCAGATTGCCAGTCCCTGTGCTGCATTCATGACACCTGCCGCTTCGGATGCACGGGGCGCGAGCGCGCCCGTCGGCGCTGGCACCGCATCGAGTGCAACGGCCGCTGCTGTAGCGGCAGGCAGTTTGGCGGCAGGCAGTTTGGCGGGGCGGCGCAAACGCCTGATCAGGGCCACCGTGAGCGGCACGTCAAAGGGCTTGCTGACAAACTCCGCCATGCCGGCGGCCATTGCTTGCTGTTGCTGCGACTCGAAGGCACCTGCAGTCAGGGCCACGATGGGAAGGTCGTCAAACTCGGGCATGCGGCGCAAACGCCGCGTTGCCTCTATGCCATCGAGCACCGGCATTTGTATGTCCATCAGCACCAGATCGACCTCAAAGGGGTGCGCCAGCAGCCAGTCGGTGGCTTGCTGGCCATCTTCGGCCAGCGTCACCGTGGCGCCCTGGCCGCTCAGGATACGCTGCGCCACGTCGCGATTGATGTCGCTGTCATCGACCACCAACAGGCGCACCCCTGCCAGAAGGTCGCCCGCTGCCTGCAAGGTCGAGGGCGAACTGCGTTGCGTGCTGCTGCGATGGCGCTGCGCCTCCAGCACAGCGTTGTAAAGGGCCGATGCGGTCACCGGCTTCTTCAGAAAGGCATCTGCCAGCTCCGCGCCGGGCTGCTTGGCCAGGCTGTCGAGTGAATGGGCGGTGCTCATGATCACGATCGGGCATTCGCTCAAGGGCATGGCGGCGCGGATGGCGCGCGTCACGGTCAGCCCGTTCATGCCCGGCATCTTCCAGTCAAGCACCACCACATCCGGCGGCGGCGCGCCTTTGTTCTCCAGTACGCTCGCCACGGCGGCGGCACCGGAATCGACCTTGGTCACTTGCCAGCCCAGGTTTTGCGCAACTGCGCCAATGGCTTGCAACGCAAGTTCACTGTCGTCGACGATCAGCACCCTCAGATGGGCCATACTCGGGGACGCATGCTGCGCCGCGTCGTCTCGATGCAGCGGCAACGTAAACCAGAATTCACTGCCCTGACCGGGCACGCTGTTAAGGCCAATTTCACCGCCCATCAAGCCTACCAGTTGGCTGCATATTGCCAGTCCCAGTCCGGTGCCGCCAAAGCGCCGGGTGGTGGATGTGTCAGCCTGGACGAAGGCTTGAAAGACATCGCTTTGCAACTCGAGCGCAATGCCGATACCGGTGTCGTGGACACTGAAACGCAGCCAATCGGTCCCGTTTGTGCGCTCGAGCAACTCGATGCGCAGTTCAATGTGGCCGGTTTGTGTGAATTTGGCGGCGTTGCTGCTGAAATTGATCAGCACCTGCTGCAAGCGCGTAGCGTCTCCAACAAGGCTGTGCACGCCTGCCGGCAGGGGCGAGAAAATCAATTCTATGTCTTTTTTGCCAATAGCCAGTTCCAGTGCAGTTGCCACACTGTCCATGACCGTTTCCAATTCGAAGGGGGCCTGTTCGATCAGCATCTGGCCGGCTTCAATTTTTGACATATCCAGAATGTCCCTGATGATGCCCAGCAGTATGCGCCCCGAATCCCTGATCTTGCGCACCATCTCGCGCGCTTCCAGGTCAAGGCTGCCCTGCTCCAGTAAATAGGCCAGGCCCAGAATCGCGTTCAGCGGCGAGCGAATCTCGTGGCTCATATTGGCCAGGAAGGTCGTCTTGGCCAGGTTGGCGGCCTCGGCCTGCGCGTGTGCCGCAGCGAGCATGGCCTGATTCGCCTTTTGCGTCGAAATGTCCTGGTGTGTTCCTGATATCAGCAACGGTTTGCCATCGGCCGTCCGGATCGACAAGCGGCCGCGGGCCAGCAGCCAAACCCAGTGCCCGTCCTTGTGGTGCATGCGCAACTCGCATTCATAGTGATCCGACCGCCTGGCAAAGTGCTCGTCCAGCAGTCTGTTTGAAAGCTCCAGATCTTGCCGATGGGCCAGTTTGATCCAGGTGTCGACGCAGACTGGATTAAGCTCTGCCAGCGTGAAACCGAGCATATTGGCCCAGTGCTCGTCAACCGAGATCAAGCCCGTTTGCAAGTTCCATTCCCAAGTGCCAACATTGGTGCCTTCGATGATGTCGGACAGGCGCCTGCGCTGCTCGGCCTGCTCGGCCTCGATCCGCTTGCGCTGCGTGATATCGCGCAAGATGCCGACAAACAGCGTTTGACCAGGCAGGTACATTTCGCTTACGGCCAGTTCCAGCGGAAACTCGCTGCCATCGTGGCGCAACCCATGCAATTCCATCAATTTTCCCTTCAAGCGCATCGCTGCGCCGGCGCGGATGCGCGCCATTCCCGCCACATGGGCAGCGCGGTAACGCGCCGGCATCAGCAGCGTCACGGGCTTGCCCATGGCTTCTGCTTCGGTGTAGCCGAACAAGCGTTGCGCGGCACCGTTAAACAACAACACCAGTCCTTTTTCGTCGGTGGTGATGAGGCCGTCTGCCACGGTCTCGACAATTGCCTTGACCATTTGTGCCGCTTCTCGCAATGCCGCCTCAGTATGCTTGCGTGCGGTGATGTCGCGGGCAATTTTGGAGATGCCGACGATATTTTCATGGTCATCAATGATGGGCGAAATAGTGACTGAAATATCGATCAATGCACCGCTCTTGCAGCGTCTTACCGTCTCGAAATGTTCTACCTTTTCTTTACGGGAAATCTTTTCAAGTATCCTGGACTCTTCATCTTCGAGGCCATTGGGAAGCAACATCAGTAGCGACTGACCGATCGCTTCGTCGGCGCGATAGCCGAACATTTTTTCAGCCCCCTGATTCCAGCTGGAAATAATTCCATTCATGGTCTCGCTTGTGATGGCGTCGTCGCTCGATTGAAGGATGGTTTCCTGATGTCTGTGCGTGCTTTCCAGCCGCTTGCGGCCGGTGATGTCACGCACAATGCCAGTAAACATGCGTTCGTTGTTGATCTCCATCTCGCTCACCGCAAGATCCATCGGGAACGTGCTGCCGTCCCGGCGCTGTCCCGTGACTTCCCGGCCGATCCCGATCACCTTGCGAATACCTGTACTGAGGTAACTGTGCAGATAACCGTCATGTTCAGCGCGATACGGCTCAGGCATGAGTATGTTGACGTTGCTGCCGATGACCTCCGCTTCGGCATAGCCAAAAATGCGCTCGGCGGCGGTATTGAAGTTGTGGATCACCCCATGGCAGTCAATGGTCACGATGCCATCGACCACGGTGTCGATCACTGCATTGAGACGGTTTTGCACCGAGCGCATTTGCGTTTCTTTGTCTCGCAACAGGGTGCGTTCCAGTTCCGCTTCCACGCAGTCGGCCAGGTCGCGCAGCATGGCGATGTCCTCGGGGCCCATTGTTCGCGGCCTGGAATCGACGATGCACAGCGTGCCGATGCGCTCCCTGCTTGGTGCATGCAGCGGTGCCCCGGCGTAGAAACGGATCTCCGGACCGCCGGTCACCAGTGGATTGTCCGCAAAGCGCGCATCCTCAGCGGTATTCGGGATATACAGAACCTCTTCGCTCAGGATGGCGTGCCCGCAGAAGGAAATGTCGCGCGGTGTCTCGGTCGCGTCCAAGCCCTGGCGCGACTTGAACCACTGCCGCTTGGCATCGACCAGACTGACCAGCGCGATCGGGACGCCGAAATGGCGCTGTGCGGCGCGCGTGATGCGGTCAAAACGCGCTTCGGCCTGCGTATCGAGCACTTCGAGCGCGCACAATGCCGTCATGCGCTCAGATTCGTTCGCGGGGATAGACGGTGCTTTCATGCTGATTTTGTCATCTTGTCGTACCAAGAGTGCCAAGTGATAAAGGACG
>JBLHNV010000152.1:0-7266 GCA_047623125.1 Janthinobacterium sp.
GCCTGTCGACGCAAATTTCGATCGCCGGGCGCATGCTGGTCTACCTGCCACAAGACAAGCACATCGGCATTTCGCAAAAAATCGACAAGGAAGCCGAGCGAGAATTGCTGCGCAACCGGCTGCAAAAGCTGCTGCCGGCCGATGAAAAAGGCGGCTATATCGTACGCACCGTGGCTGAAGATGCGTCCGATGCCGACCTGGCGTCCGATGTCGACTATTTGCGCAAAACCTGGGGTGCCATCTTGCATGGCGCGCGCACGCTGCGCGCAACGAGTCTGCTGCATCAAGACTTGAGCCTGGCGCAGCGCGTGCTGCGCGACTTCGTGCACGACGACACGGCGACGATCCAGATTGATTCGCGCGAAAACCACGTCAGCCTGTGCGAATTCGCGCTCGCTTATACACCCAGCGTATTGCCGCGCCTGCAGCATTACACCGGCGAGCGCCCGCTCTTCGATCTGTATGCGGTAGAGGAAGAAATCCTGCGCGCACTGGGCCGGCGCGTCGATCTCAAATCGGGTAGTTACCTGATCGTCGACCAGACCGAAGCGATGACGACGATCGACGTCAATACCGGCGGCTTCGTGGGCGGGCGCAACTTTGCCGACACCATTTTCAAGACCAACCTGGAAGCTGCACACGCGATCGCGCGCCAGTTGCGGTTACGCAACCTGGGCGGCATCATCATCATCGACTTCATCGACATGGACAATGCCGAGCATCGCAATGCGGTGCTGGCGGAACTCAAAAAGACCCTGTCGCGCGACCGCACCAAGGTGTCGGTCAGCAATTTTTCGGCGCTGGGACTAGTCGAGATGACCCGCAAGCGCACCCGCGAATCGCTGGCCCACATTTTGTGCGAGCCCTGCCCCGCTTGCAGCGGCAAGGGTCAGGTCAAGACATCGCGCACGATTTGCTATGAAATCTTGCGCGAGTTGCTGCGCGAAGCGAAGCAATTCAACCCGCGCGAATTTCGCATCCTGGCCTCGCAAGAAGTCGTCGACATGTTTCTCGAAGAAGAATCGCAGCACCTGGCGATGCTGGGCGACTTCATCGGCAAGAAAATTTCGCTGCAGGTCGAAACGGCTTACCACCAGGAACAGTACGACGTCATTTTGATGTAGCTGTTTTTGACCCGGCGTCAGATCAGTTCGCGCGCCATCAATTCCCGCTTTGCGTAAGCGTAGAACACAGGCGCGGCGATCAGGCCAGGCAACCCGAACAGCGACTCTGCGACCAGCATCGCGATCAGCAATTCCCATGCGCAAGCGTTGATGCGCGCGCCGATAATGCGCGCGTTCAGGAAATATTCCAGCTTGTGCAGCACCACCATGAACGCCAGCGCACCCAGCGCCGTATGCAGCGAATGCGACAATGCAACGGTGACCAGCACGGTGTTCGAGATCAGGTTGCCGATCACCGGCAACAGGCCGGCAAAGAACGTGATCGCGATCAGCGTCTTCGATAGCGGCAGCGTGATGCCGGCCGCCGGCAAGATCAGCAAGATGAAAATGGCCGTGATGAACGTGTTGATGCCCGAGATCCAGACCTGGGCGAACACGATGTTGCGAAATGCGACGCTCAGGTGGGCCGTGCGCTGCAGCAGTTCCGCAGCCAGCGGACGATGTTGACGCGGATTCAAGATATCGTGCAACGACACCGTGACGCCGAGGATCATGCCGATCAGCACATGGGCCACCGTCTTGCCCGCTTCGGCGCCGACGATCTTGGCTTCGTCCGCATGCTCGCGCAGCCATTGCGTCATCATCGTGCGCACCCCGTCGGCATCGACCGGCAGCCGCGCATCAATCCATGGAGGAATCTGGCTACGCGAGGTCTCGATGATATCGGCCATCTTCTTGAACAAATTGGTCAGGCTCGAGGCATCGCCCTTGAAGAAGACCACCGCGCCCCAGATTGCCAGCGTCAGCACCGCAATCAGCAAGGTTCCGATGGCTGCCGCAGCGAGCATCCTGGCGCGCGCGCCGCTGATGTGGCGCGCCAGC
Organism: Janthinobacterium sp.; assembly: GCA_047623125.1. Classification (GTDB taxonomy): domain Bacteria; phylum Pseudomonadota; class Gammaproteobacteria; order Burkholderiales; family Burkholderiaceae_D; genus Janthinobacterium. The sequence continues at coordinate 2,007 of JBLHNV010000152.1, forward strand.
AGCGGCGTCGTCAGGTGGATCAGCGAGTACACCAGCAAACCGGCGAACAGCGCTCCCAGCAAGCCCTTGACCAGCACCATCAGCAAAAACAGCGCCATCATGATGTAGGAGGCGATGCGGCAGTGATCGAATTTCTCGGCGATAGGCATGAAGGGCTTCGGTTCGGACAACAGGTAGGGGTGGCGCCGCGCCGCTACGGCAGCACTGCCAGCGCGAGCTGCATTATGCCTGACGCAGCATGTCCGGTGCAATGCAGACGGTGATGGCGCGGGCCTCATCACCGGCGCAAGACGCACGCGCCGCCATCGCCACTGGGCCGCCATCAGAAAGAATGCGCGCCCGATCAGTATGGATCGGCAATACCTGTTATATTCGGCCCGCGATGATCATCGCATTTCAATGCCGGCAAAGGCTTAGCGCCAAAAAAAATGTCACTCTCGGCATGAAAAATAGGACAATACAGCTGTTTTACTGCGGAAACAACGTGGCCGCCAAATTCTGCATGCAACGAAAGGCAGAATATGCCGCTAGCACCATCGCATCCATCGTCGGCATCCGCTCAGTACGGCCCGGCGACACATGATGCGCAACCATTCAAACAAGACATGACGACACGCCTGGAATTGCACGATATTACCAAACGTTACCCGTCGGTGCTGGCCAACGATGCCATCAATTTGACGGTGGAAGCGGGACAGATCCACGCGGTGCTGGGCGAGAACGGCGCCGGCAAATCGACGCTGATGAAGATCATCTATGGCTCGGTCAAGCCCGATGCCGGGCGCGTGCTGTGGAATGGTGAGCAAGTCCGGATCGCTCATCCGGCTCAGGCCCGCGCGCTGGGCATCGCGATGGTATTCCAGCATTTTTCGCTGTTCGATACGCTCACTGTCGTTGAAAACATCGCACTCGGCTTGCCGTCCGATACCAAGCTGGACGAACTGGCGCGCCGCATCGAAGCGACCGCCAGCCAGTACGGCCTGGAACTGGAGCCGTACCGTCATGTGCATACCTTGTCGGTCGGCGAATGCCAGCGCGTCGAGATCGTGCGCGCGCTGCTGGCCAAACCCCAATTGCTGATCCTCGACGAGCCGACGTCGGTGCTGGCCCCCTCCGCCGTCGACAAACTGTTCGAGACGCTGCGCCAGCTTGCACTCGAAGGTTGCAGCATTCTCTACATCAGCCACAAGCTCGATGAAATCCGCGCGCTGTGCCATGCGTGCAGCGTGGTGCGCGCCGGCAAAAATGCCGGCGTGTGCGATCCGCGCCAGGAAACCGCCGCCAGCCTGTCACGCATGATGATCGGCTTCGAACCGCCGCCAATCGAGCATGTTGAACGCGCGCCCGGACCGGTGATGCTGAAAGTCGATCATCTTTGCCTGCTCAAAAGCCATCCGTTCGCGACCCAATTGGACGACATTTGTCTTGACGTGCGCGCCGGCGAAATCGTCGGACTCGCTGGCGTGTCCGGCAATGGCCAGCAGGAATTGCTCGCTGCGCTGTCGGGTGAAGACCGGCGCGCCGCGGCTGCTTCGATCCTGTTGCAACAGCCGCCGGTCGGACGCCTGGCACCCGGCGCACGGCGCGCGCTGGGTTTCGGCTTCGTACCGGAAGAGCGACTCGGGCGCGGCGCCGTGCCCGACATGTCGCTGGCCGACAATGTGTTGCTGTCGCTGCAAACGAAGGCCACGATACGCCATGGCTTCGTCAAGAAAACAACGCTCACTGACATGGCACAAGCGATCATCAAGCGCTTCAACGTCAAGGCTGCCGGTCCGCAGGCGCTGGCGCGCAGTTTGTCAGGCGGCAACTTGCAAAAATACATCGTCGGACGCGAAGTGATGCGCGCACCGACGGTGCTGGTCATCGCCCAGCCAACCTGGGGTGTCGATATCGGCGCCTCAAACCAGATCCGCGCCGAACTGGTCGCGCTGCGCGCTGCCGGTTGTGCGCTGCTGGTCATCTCCGAAGAGCTCGATGAATTGTTCGAAATCGCCGATCGCCTGCACGTGATCGCCAAGGGCCGCCTGTCGCCCTCGATTCCGACCTCGCGGGCCGACGTCGCGCTGATCGGGCTGTGGATGAGCGGACTGTGGCCGCAGCAGCCCGGCTATACCGCAGGCAATACCGAGGACAGCCAGAAGGATCACCATGTTCAAACTTGAAGCGCGCGCGACGAATTCAACACTGATGGCATGGCTCTCGCCCGTGCTGGCGCTGCTGTTGACAATCATGGGCGGCGCGGCATTGTTCATCGCGCTGGGCAAGGACCCGGCCGCCGGCCTGGCCGTGTTTTTCATCGAGCCGATGCGCACGGTGCACGGCTGGTCCGAGCTCGGCGTCAAAGTTGCACCGCTGCTGCTGATCGCGGTCGGGCTGGCGATCTGCTTTCGCGCCAATGTCTATAACATCGGCGCCGAAGGCCAGTTTGTGGTTGGCGCCGTCGCCGGCGGCGCGGCCGCACTGTATCTCGACGATGGCAGCGGCAGCGGCGGCGCCGCTACCATCGCGCTGGTGCTGGTGGCCGGCATGGCGGGCGGCATGGGGTGGGCTGCGATCACGGCGTTCTTGCGCGACCGCTTCAACGCCAGCGAAATCCTGGTCTCGCTGATGCTGGTGTATGTCGCGCAATTGCTGCTCAGTTATCTGGTCTACGGCGTATTGAAAGACCCCGATGGCTTCAATTTTCCGCAATCGAAATTGCTCTCTGAAGGCTTGCTGCTGCCGATCTTGATCCCGGGCACGCGCTTGCATCTGGGCATCTTGCTGGCGCTGGCCGCTGCCATCGGCGGCTGGTTATATTTGTCGCGCAGCATTTCCGGCTTCCGCTTGCGGGTCGGCGGCATGGCCCCGCAAGCGGCGCGCTACGCCGGCTTTTCATCGCGCAAATCACTGTGGAGTTCAATGCTGATCTGCGGCGCCTTGTCGGGCCTGGCCGGCGTGTCCGAAGTGCTGGGACCGCTGGGCCAGTTGACGCCATCGGTCTCCCCCGGCTATGGCTTTGCTGCGATCATCGTCGCCTTTGTCGGCCGCTTGCATCCGATCGGTGTGATCTTCGCCAGCTTCATCATGGCGCTGTTTTACATCGGTGGCGAACTGGCCCAGTCGCGCCTGGGCATGCCGTCGGCGATCACCGGCGTGTTCCAGGGCATGTTGCTGTTCGCTCTGCTGGCCTGCGATGTGCTGATTCAATACAAACTGCGCTTCAATATCAAGCTGCTACCCAGCGGGAGAACATGATGGAATCGATCGCACCGCTGCTGGCGGCCAGCATCAACGCCGGCACGCCGCTGATGCTGGCGGCACTGGGTTTGCTCATCAATGAAAAGTCAGGCGTCGTCAACCTGGGCGCCGAAGGCATGATGCTGGTGGCCGCCATCATCGGCTTCGCAACCACGATCCATAGCGGCAATGTTGTGCTCGGCTTCGCCGCCGGAGCATTGTCGGGCGCTGTGCTGTCCGGATTTTTTGCATGGATGACAGTGTGGCTGGGCACCAACCAATACGCGACCGGCCTGGCGCTGTCGCTGTCGGGTGCCGGCATCTCGACCTATATCGGCATCGATTACGTCGGCAAGAGCTTGCAAAACGGCAAATTCGCGCTGCCCTGGCTGTCCGAGATCCCGTTTTTCGGCACGGCGCTGTTCCGCCAGCATCCGATGGTCTACCTGAGTTTGCTGCTGTGCGCGGCGATCGCCTGGTTCTTGTACAAGACGCGCGCCGGCCTGGTGCTGCGCGCGGTCGGCGAGTCGCCTGCATCGGCCCATGCGCTCGGTTACGACGTACGCCGCATCCGGCTGTATGCGGTCATGTTCGGCGGTGCCTGCTGCGGCCTGGCCGGCGCTTTTTTGTCGCTGGTCTACACGCCGCTGTGGGTCGAAGGCATGGTCGCAGGGCGCGGCTGGATCGCGCTGGCCCTGACCACATTTGCCACCTGGCGTCCGGCGCGCGTCGTCGGCGGCGCCTACCTGTTCGGCGGTGTCACGATTCTGACCTTTCATGCGCAGGCACTGGGTGTGCCGGTCGCTTCGCAATTGCTGTCGATGCTGCCCTACATTGCGACCATCGTGGTCTTGGTGCTAATATCATCGAACGCCAATTACATCAAATTGAATATGCCGGCTTCGCTGGGCAAGCACTTCAATCCAGACAGTTGAGTCCGGCACATCCTCTTACTCCCTCGTTCAAGGCAGTCTATTTTTGCTGTCGCTTTTGGCAGTGGTTTTTGACAGTGGTTTTTAACACTCATACGGCGCAAGCCATCACAAGGAAAATAATGTTGATTAAAATGCGCGCAGCCATCGGTGCCGCCGTCCTGCTTCCCGTCCTCGCGCTTGCCGTGCCGGCAGCCTTTGCGGCAGAGCCGCTCGCCATCGGATTGGTCTATGTCAGCCCGGTCGGCGACGCTGGCTGGACTTACCAGCACGATATTGCACGCAAGCAACTAGAAAAAAACCTGGGCGCAAAAGTGACGACCAAATTCGTCGAAAACGTACCCGAAGGTGCCGATGCAGAACGTGTGATCCGCGATCTGGTCCAGCAAGGCAGCAAATTGGTGTTTACGACATCGTTCGGCTACATGAATCCGACGCTGAAGGTGGCGCGCCAATTTCCGGACGTGAAATTCGTTCATGTGACCGGTTACAAGACGAGCGCCAATGTCGCCACCACCAACGCGCGCTTCTATGAAGGGCGCTACCTGGCTGGCGTGCTGGCCGGAAAAATGAGCAAATCGAATGTGGCCGGCTATGTCGCCGCCTTCCCTATCCCCGAAGTGCTGCAAGGGATCAATGCCTTCACGCGCGGCATGCGCAGCGTGAATCCGACGGCCTCGGTCAAGGTAATCTGGGTCAACAGCTGGTTTGATCCGGGCAAGGAACGCGACGCCGCCATGACGTTGATCGGCCAGGGCGCCGATATCGTTACACACCACACCGATTCCACCGCAGTCGTGCAAGCGGCTCAGGAAAAGGGCAAGTACGCGGTATCGTACCATTCGGACATGAGCAAATTCGGCCCCAAGGCTCAGCTCGCTGCCGTCACCCACTACTGGGGTGACTATTACACCCAACAGGCACAGGCGGTCATCGACGGCAAATGGAAGTCAAGCAGCACGTGGGGCGGCATCAAGGATGGCATGGTGAAGCTGGAAGCGTTCGGACCGGCAGTACCGAACGACGTGAAACTGTTCGTCAAGGCCAAGGAAAAACAAATCGTCGCTGGCACGTTGTCGCCATTTACCGCTCCGGTCAAGGATAAT
>JBLHNV010000153.1:0-7261 GCA_047623125.1 Janthinobacterium sp.
GGCGCCCCGGCGATCCAGATCAATACCGGCAAGGGTTGCCACCTCGATGCCCGGATGGTTGGCGCTGCGGCAGAGCGCTTGCAAGGTGAGCCTGCGTGCGCTCGGGCTAGCGTGCTGTTCATCGAAAACGTCGGCAACCTGGTATGTCCGGCGCTGTGGGATCTGGGCGAAGCCGCGAAGGTCGTCATCTTGTCGGTGACCGAAGGCGAGGACAAGCCGCTCAAATATCCCGACATGTTTGGCGCTGCGCGTCTGATGGTGCTGAACAAGATTGATCTGCTACCCTATCTGCGATTCGATGTAGCGCGTTGCATCGCCTATGCGCGGCGCGTCAATCCGCACATCGCAGTGCTGCAATTGTCGGCGACCAGTGGCGAGGGCATGGCTGACTGGCTGGACTGGATATTGTTCAGCCACGACGGCGCTTTGCATGCCGGACAAACAAATACGGTGAATCTGGACGATTTGCTGGCTGCGCGGATCGCTGCACTCGAAGCGGAACTGGCTGCACTGAAGAATGGCAGCGCATGAACTTGCCGTCGTCCTTGCCAATGTCGGCGGTGCCGGCCGAAATGGCCACCATTTTAGCCTGTGGCGCCTGGATGAAAAATGCCGCCTGCCTGTTGCAAGGCGATGTCGTGCACTGGTCGCCGCTGCACGGAGACTTGGACCACCCTGACCATTGCATCGCGCTGGAGCAGTCAGTACAAGCGCTGCTGGCGCGCGAGCAAAACCAGCACTACCCGCAAAAACGCAGCGCCATAGCCGCCGTCGCGCACGATATGCATCCGGATTTTTTCAGCACCCGTCTGGCGCTGCGCATGGCTGCACAACTGGGCGTGCCGGCCATCGCGGTCCAGCACCACCATGCGCACATCGCCGCGGCGCTGGCCGAGCATGGCGAACAACAAGCGGTGATCGGAGTTGCTTTGGATGGTGTCGGCCTCGGTAGCGATGGCGCCGCGTGGGGCGGCGAGTTGCTGCTGGTCGACCCGACCCGTCAGTTGGATGCCCAAGGCTGGCGTCGCCTCGGCCACTTGCAGCAACTGGCGCTGCCGGGCGGCGACGCGGCAGCGCGCCAGCCGTGGCGCATGGCGGCGGCGGCGCTCGCGCTGCTTGGGCGCACTGATGAAATCGGGCCGCGCTTTGCGCCTGTCGCAGGCGATCTCGCCGCGCGCACCGTGCAAACGATGCTGGCGCGCGGTATCTATTGCCCACCAACTAGCAGCGCCGGGCGCTGGTTCGATGCGGCGGCTGCTGCGCTGGGTCTGTGCGCCAGGCAACAGGGCGAAGCCGAAGCGGCGATCGCGCTGGAACAGATGGCCTCGGTGTTTCTGACGCAGTCGCCGCAGCAGTTAAATGGGAGCATTGCGGACAGCGGTGCGACCAGGGGTGCAACGGATTTTTCGGATAATGAGCAAGATAGATTGGTAGCGGATCACTTTGTACTGCAAGCCGACGGCACGCTCGATCTGCGGCCTTTGCTGGCGACGCTATTTGCATTGGGCGATAACAAGGAGCCGCAAGCGATCGCGCGCGGCGCCGCTTTGTTTCATGTCACGCTGGCCGCTGCGCTGGCGCAATGGGCCGACCAGGCTGCCAGAGCGTACGGCATCAAGACGATTGCGCTGGGGGGCGGATGTTTTATGAATCGTATCCTCAGAGCGCGCCTGTGCGCGCACCTGCAGCGGCGAGGACTGCGCGTACTGGCGCCGCAATCGATCAGCTGCGGCGATGCCGGACTGGCGCTGGGCCAGGCCTGGGTCGCACGCCGCCAGTGCGAGATGCCCGGTTGACGCGTAATAGCGCTCAGGTCCGCTTGAAATTGCTTGAAAATCCTACTTCAGGAGCTGAACCATGTGTCTCGCCATCCCTGTTCTGGTCATGCAAGTGCTTGCCGGTCAACGGGCCATCATCGACCTGTCGGGCGTGCGCAAGGAAATTTCGACTGCTTTGCTCGATGCAGTCGCGGTCGGCGACTATGTGATCTTGCACGTCGGCTTTGCGATCGGCAAGCTCGACCCTGAAGAAGCGCTGCGCACGCTGGCGTTGTTCGATGAAATCGCCGCGGCCCGGGACGACGCAACGGCGCAAGAACAAGAACAAGAACAAGAACAAGAACAAGAACAAGAACAAGAACAAGAACAAGAACAAGAACCGGCGCAGGGGGATGCCGCATGAAATACATAGCAGAATTTCGCGCTGCCGATCTGGCGCAGAAAATCGCCGCCCGCATCAGGAAAGAAGTGATTGCTTCCCGCAACTACAGCTTCATGGAGTTTTGCGGCGGCCACACGCATGCGATTTCGCGCTACGGCATCGGTGATTTGTTGCCGGAAAACGTGCGCATGATCCACGGCCCCGGTTGCCCGGTCTGCGTATTGCCGATCGGGCGCATCGACCATGCATTGATGCTGGCGCTGGAGCGTAACGTGATCGTGTGCACCTATGGCGACACGATGCGCGTGCCGGCATCGGGCGGCCTGTCGCTGACCAAGGCCAAGGCGCGCGGCGGCGATATCCGGATGGTGTATTCGGCCATGGATGCGCTGCGCATCGCGCAAGAAAATCCTGCGCGCGACGTGGTATTTTTCGCCATCGGTTTCGAAACCACGACGCCGCCGACTGCGCTGGTCATACGGCAAGCGCATACACTGGCGCTCGATAATTTCAGCGTGCTGTGCTGCCATGTGCTGACGCCATCGGCCATCACCCACATCCTTGAATCGCCGGCAGTGCGCGACCATGGCACGCTGCCAATCGACGGCTTCATCGGCCCGGCCCATGTCAGCATCGTCATCGGTTCTGCCCCTTATGCCCACTTCGCCGATGAATACCGAAAACCGGTCGTCATCGCCGGTTTCGAGCCGCTTGACGTGATGCAATCGATACTGATGCTGATCCGCCAGGTCAATGAAGGGCGTTGCGAAGTGGAAAACGAGTTCATCCGTGCGGTCAGCCCGGCGGGCAATCTGACGGCGCAAGCGCTGGTGTCGGACGTATTCGAATTGCGTCCGACTTTCGAATGGCGCGGTCTGGGCGATGTGCCGTACAGCGCGCTGCGGCTGCGCTCAGGCTACGCGCGCTTCGATGCCGAGCGGCGCTATGACCTCGCTTACAAGCCGGTGCCGGACAACAAGGCGTGCGAATGTGGCGCGATTTTACGCGGCGTCAAAAAGCCGGTTGATTGCAAAATCTTCGGCACCGTCTGTACGCCAGAAAGTCCGGTGGGGTCGTGCATGGTGTCCAGCGAAGGCGCGTGCGCCGCGCATTTTTCGTATGGCCGTTTCAAGGATATCGCGGTCGTGACCGCATGAGAGACGACAAGGATAGCGAAATGGATATCCAAAAGGACGCCGAACAGGGCGTAAAAAGCGACGTCAAAAAAAGCGTCAAGAAGGATTATGCGCGCCCGCTTGACTTCAAGAAAGGCGTCATCGACATGGGGCACGGCGCTGGCGGGCGCGCTTCTGCGCAACTGACTGAAGAATTATTCATCGCCAACTTCGACAATGAATGGCTGCGCCAGGGCAATGATCAAGCCAGCTTTGCGGTGGTGCCAGGGCGCATGGTAATGGCGACCGATGGCCATGTCGTGTCGCCTCTGTTCTTTCCTGGCGGCGACATTGGCTCTTTGTCGGTGCATGGCACGATCAACGACGTGGCGATGTCCGGGGCGCAGCCAACGTACCTGGCAGCAAGTTTCATCATCGAAGAAGGTTTTCCGCTATTCGACCTGAAGCGGATCGTGGAATCGATGGCGCAGGCGGCGACGGACGCGGGCGTACCCATCGTTACCGGCGATACCAAGGTCGTCGAACGCGGCAAGGGCGATGGCGTGTTCATCACGACGACTTGCATCGGCATGGTGCCGCCGGGCATCTTTATCGATGGCGCGGCGGCGCGCCACGGCGACGCGATTTTGATCTCGGGCACGATCGGCGATCATGGCGTGGCGATCATGTCGAAGCGCGCATCGCTGGATTTTCAAACCGGGATAGTGTCCGACACGGCTGCGCTGCATGGTCTGGTGGCGCAGATGCTGGCTGCCGTGCCCGGCGTGCATGTGCTGCGCGACCCGACGCGCGGCGGCCTGGCCACCACGCTCAATGAAATCGCCCGGCAATCTTGCGTCGGCATGGTACTCGATGAAGCGGCGATCCCGGTTGCCCCGCAAGTCGATGCGGCATGCGAATTCCTGGGACTCGATCCATTGTATGTCGCTAATGAAGGCAAACTGGTCGCCATTTGCGCGCCGGAAGATGCCGACGCGTTGCTGGCAAGCATGCGCAGCCATCCGCTGGGCGCCAACGCGGCGCTGATCGGCAGCGTCGGCATCGACCCGCACCATTTCGTGCAAATGCGCACCCGTTTCGGCGGGTGCCGCATCGTCGACTGGTTGTCCGGTGAACAATTGCCGCGTATTTGCTGACGTATCTTAGGCGCAGGCATGAATAAAAACATGCGGATACGGTTCCTGATTCATGGTTTCAACCGCCTGGGCCAGCGCCTGTTGGTCGCGCTGCGCGCGCGTGGGCATCAAGTATTCGTCAAATTCAACGATTCGACCAGCCTCGATTCGCTCAGTCTCGAAGCGGTGACGCTGTTGCGGCCTGACCTGATCGTCGGGCCCTTTCTGATGCGCGCGATTCGTGCGCGATTTCCGCTGAAATCTGGCAGCACCCTGTGTGCCTGGTGCTGCATCCTGGCAATCGACGATCTGGTGCAGGAAATCATCTGCTGCGCCGGTCATCTGACGCTTTCAGTTTTGCGCGGCAATGCCGGCGCCGGCGGCGCTTTTCTGGCGCTGGTGCGCGCACTGGTGTGGCTGCACGACAATCGGGCACTCAACGCGCACTACAAGAACATGGGCAATTTGCACGGTTCCGAGTACTCGACTTATCTGTTGCCGCAGCGCGCTGATGCAAAGAAATGGGCGTTTGCCTTGCGCACGATCCCTGCGCATGCCGCTACTTGATGGTTGAGCGGGTGATACATTTCATTACAATTTATAAATTGCACAAAATATCGCGGTGCAGCATAATGGATTCGTCTCCTCCAACTCTTACGAGAATTGGATTTTGCCCGCTTTTACCAGCGGGCATTTTTTTGCCCGAATTTTTGCCAGCGCTGATGCACGCCAGCGTGAATCGAACGCCCTGAAACGATGCTCGACGTCACTCCCGGAAATCCGTGAAAAATCCGGCGCAGGGACACCGGGACGATCTGCACGGCGATGGGGCCCAAGAGCGCCGGGTAAAGTGGCGCAGCATTCATAGTCCGTATTCAGAGCCGGTATTCATGGTTCGTATTGATAGTTTGTATTCAGAGCCCCTTGCGTACCAACTCCAGAAATCCCTTCAGCACGGGCGAAGCATTGTCGCGGCGCCAGGCCAGGCCCGTCTCCACCAGCGGCGTCGCTTGCGTCAGCGGCAGGTAAGCTACTCCCGGACGCCGCAGGTTGGCGACCGATTGCGGCACCAGCGCGATACCCATGCCCGCCGATACCAGGCTGACGATCGTTTGCATCTGGATCGCTTCCTGTTCGATCGCCGGCGTGATGCCGGCGGCGCGAAACACGGCCAGGATCGCATCGTACAGGCCGGGCGAGTTCACGCGCGGGAAGATAATCAGCGGCAGCGGCGGCAGTGCGCTCAGGCTCACTTCGTGCTTGCCGCAAAGTTCAGGCAGGTCGGCCGGCGCGGCGAGGATCAACGGCTCGTTCAGTAGCGGCAGGTAGTCCAGCTCCGCCTTTGCCTTGTCCGACAGCGGCGGGATCAGCAAGCCCAGGTCGATGCGGCCATCGAGCAGCTCGTCGAGTTGCCGGTCGGATGTCGCTTCTTGCAGCGTAATTTGTACTTGCGGATAGGAGGCGCGGTAAGCGCGCAGCAATGGCGGCAGTACGCTGTAATCGGCGGACGACACGAATGCGAGCACCAGCTTGCCAGTCTCGCCATACGCTGCGTGCCTCACCAGCGCGGGCAGATCAAAAGCTTGCGCCAGCAAACGGCGCGCTTCCGGCAGCAGGGCCTTGCCGGCGGCCGTGAGCGCCACGCCACGCCGGTTGCGGTCGAACAGCGCCGTACCCAGCATGGCCTCGAACCCAAAAATCGTCTGCGACAGCGGCGGCTGCGTCATGTGCAGCCGCTTCGCCGCGCGGCCAAAGTGCAGCTCCTCGGCGACGGTGACAAAGTAGCGCAACTGGCGCAACTCGATGCGCACGGACAGGTCGGACATGTTCTTTTTTCTGCTTTCTGTGATTTGCAAAGTGAATTACAGCCTATTAAATCATATATTGGACAACTAATGGCGGACGCGGCATTCTGTTGTTCCTATTCGTTCGCTACCCTGAGGATTTTGATGCCGACTTACCGTTCACACACCACCACCCAGGGCCGCAATATGGCGGGCGCACGCGCGCTGTGGCGCGCCACCGGCATGAAAGACGGCGATTTCGACAAGCCGATCGTCGCCGTCGTCAATTCGTTCACCCAGTTCGTGCCGGGCCACGTGCATCTGAAGGATCTGGGCCAGATGGTGGCGCGCGAGATCGAAGCCGCTGGCGGCGTCGCGAAGGAATTCAATACCATCGCCGTCGACGACGGCATCGCGATGGGCCACGGCGGCATGCTGTACTCGCTGCCTTCGCGCGACCTGATTGCCGATTCGGTCGAATACATGGTCAACGCCCACTGCGCCGACGCGATGGTATGCATTTCCAACTGTGACAAGATCACGCCCGGCATGCTGATGGCCGCGATGCGCCTGAACATTCCGGTGGTGTTCATTTCCGGCGGCCCGATGGAAGCGGGCAAGGTCATCAAGGTGGTCGACGGCGACCGCAAGATCATCAAGCTCGATCTGGTCGACGCGATGATCAAGGCCGGCGACCAATCGGTCAGCGACGCCGACCTGGCCGAGATTGAGCGATCGGCCTGTCCGACCTGCGGTTCCTGCTCCGGCATGTTCACGGCCAACTCGATGAATTGCCTGACCGAGGCGCTGGGCCTGGCGCTGCCGGGCAACGGCACCGTGCTGGCGACCCATTCGGACCGCAAGGAATTGTTCTTGCGCGCCGGCCGCCTGATCGTCGAACTGGCCAAGCGCCATTACGAACAGGACGACTACTCGGTGCTGCCGCGTTCGATCGCCAACAAGGCTGCGTTTGAAAACGCGATGGCGCTGGACGTCTCGATGGGCGGTTCGACCAATACCGTGCTGCACCTGCTGGCGGCCGCGCACGAGGCCGAGGTTGACTTCA
>JBLHNV010000154.1:0-7212 GCA_047623125.1 Janthinobacterium sp.
GGGAGTGATGTTTGTCTGATAACTTGCATTTTGCCAGCAATGGCCACTCTTCGCCCTATCTTTTACTCCTCGCAGCTCAAAATCCCGCCCGCCTGTTCAGTTTTGCAAGTCCCTCAGTTGTCCTGTTTTGCCACGTAAAGCCACGACGGAGTTTGAATAAAGATTATCGCCTTTGCGAACCGCAGCATTGTAATCCGGCTTCGGATTGCCGACGCCCCAATACAGTACATCATTTGCGGCGTCATATGAACCGGTCAACCAGGTTGGCGCGCCGCCTTCTTTCCATGAGTCGCCGGACCAAGTATCGTTTCCAGTGACGCCCTTTTCGGGAATGGTGTCAAAGCGCCATGCTTCCTCGCCACTTTCCGCATCGAATGCGGCAATGAACCCGCGCCCTCCTTTGATTGTTGCGACACCGGTTACGATGAGTCCTAGAAAGGCCAAAGGTGCTGCCGTGATCCGATAGTTATCCTTGTTTGCAATGGATTTTTCCCAGATGACAGCACCGGTCTGTGCCGAGAGCGCTACCAGTCGCGCATCACCTGTTCCGATGAAGACCTTGTCATTAAAAATCGCAGCACCACGATTGGCCATTGCCACTTTGCCGACATATTGCCACAGAATATGACCGTTAGTGGCATCCAATGCCATCAGTATTCCGCTAGGGAGTGTGACAAACATGAAGTTGCCTCGAACGATGGGAGAGCACTCTATAACGCCATTTTCATTTTCGAATTGCCTGATCCATTTTACTGCTAACATCGAAACGTTACTCTCGTCTATTTTCTTCAGTTTGCTGTGTCGGGTGCCAGAGTAGGACCCTGAATACGTCAACCATTCACTCCCTGATTCCATTGTGGAAGTCAGGTCTTCCGATTTAACTGACGGAAAAACCAGATTCGACAAATAGGAATTATTTTTTTTAATGCCGAAGCCTAAAGATTTTACATAGGCTGAAATTTGCCACACTTCATCTGATGGAAGCATGTGCGCCGGCATCGTTGTGCCTGCTATGCCATAGCGAATCGCCCGGTATATTGCCCAATCGCTCTCGCCGTGTTTATATGCCCGACCGACAAGTGCAGGAGCGCGACTGCTTCCTTTGCCATCGAAACCGTGACATGCGGCACACTTGTCGGCAAAACTACGCAACCCGATCAGAATATTTTCCTGACTGGATTTCCTGTTATGAATAACGGCGTGCGGATCGCGGGTTTCGATCATTCTGGTGAGTGACTGACCGGAATCTGGCGATAGCATGTACACAAAGTCTTCAAAGGAGATATCCGGAATCTCCCCTGATAGAAACAGCATGGAAAGATGCATGCGCCAGCGCAGACTTGGAATTGAAATGATTGATAGCGCGGCCAATATGAATGATGAAATAAAAATAATTTTTTTAATTTTCACTGTCTTTGTTTTTTCATTTTTTTGCATATCAACCCTGTCATCCCAGATTCTTGCAAAACTTTCGAAGCAGCAGATCGTGAAAGCTTCCAATTTCTGCTGTGGGTATTTTTGGTGAACAATGCTGACAAAAGGTCATATTCGACCGAACTGTGTCACCGCCTTTAATGCCGCTCAAAATATTAAAATATGCCATCAAAGGCAATCAAGCCAATCTACGGATTTTGTGTATTGATGTCTACCATGCAAGATGAAATGGATGCGTTGACGGCTTGCGCTCTGACAATAAAGTAGTCGGTTGGTAATCTGGCAGTTGCTTGAAACTTTCCTGGAAACCCCGGCAATGCGCTGCTGTCGCATATGGTGGAAAGCGCTGCAAACGGCACTGCGGCCGCAGCCTTCAAGTCATCTTTCATGTTCCATGAAAGGTGAGAGTCCAGCTCGCAGCGGGCAGACAGTCATGGCTTGCGGCCCGAGGTTTCCAGTTGGGCAAGCACGCCAAAGTACAGTACCGCCACCAACTTGCGGTCGCTGTCGTGCGCACCGGTGCAGTGATTGACGATCGCCACGCGGATCGCGCGTTTGCCAGGGCTGCGCGGCAATGGCAATTGGAAACGTGCGCGCACCTCAGGCGGCGCCGCTTGCCGGACCGGCCTCGCATATGTTTTCGATGTCATCAAGCATGTCATCCAACATCGGGGGATTCCGGGAGTGAAAGGCGTTGACGCAATATTAATGTAAAAGTAATATTTACATAGTTGCATTTTTAAAATTACCCTTCGCCGTCTCACTGTCACACATTCACACATTCACACATTCACACATTCAAAGAGGCTTTCATGAAAGAACGTATCGTTGCATCATTGAGCAAGCGTATTGCGCTGCTGGCCATGCTGGGGATTATTTCTGTCGCACAGGGACAGCCTGTGAAACTGCCGTCCTACCAGGTCGATCTGAAACAGACGTCGGTATCCGGTCTGTCGTCGGGTGCCTTCATGGCGACGCAATTTCAGGTCGCATATTCCAGCATCATGGTGGGCGCCGGCATCATCGCCGGCGGGCCATTCTATTGCGCCGGTACGTATCCGCTGCGCTCTTATGTCGGTGCAGCCATGACCACTTGCATGAATCCGGGTGTGCTATGGCCCGAGCCGGATGCCGCAGTCTCGCTGTCGTCTGCCAA
Organism: Janthinobacterium sp.; assembly: GCA_047623125.1. Classification (GTDB taxonomy): domain Bacteria; phylum Pseudomonadota; class Gammaproteobacteria; order Burkholderiales; family Burkholderiaceae_D; genus Janthinobacterium. Next base: position 2,591 of record JBLHNV010000154.1, read on the forward strand.
GGTCTTTGAAAGAATGGGAGAAATCGATAATCTTGCCAATCTGAAAAAACAGAAAATCTATGTGTTTAGCGGCGTAAACGACAATACCGTGACCACTCCCGTCGTAAACCAGACCGCCAGTTTTTACCAACTGGCAGGCGTACCGGCCCAAAACATCAAGTACGTCACCAACATCAATGCCGGCCATGCGATCACGACCAACAACGACAATAACCAGCCTTGCCCGGTCACGGCGTCGCCCTACATCAACGATTGCGACATTACCCAGTCGCAGGAAATCCTGACGCACATCTACGGCCCGCTCAATCCGCCTGCGATGACGCTGAGCGGCACCATCATTGCGTTCGATCAGGATGAATTTTCACCCTCGATGCTGTCGAGCATGAACGACACTGCCTACGCCTATGTGCCCAAATCCTGCGACACCGAGACGTGTAAAGTCCATGTTGCATTCCATGGCTGCGAACAGGGCACCAGCAAAATCGGTAATTTATTTTATACCACCACCGGCTACAACGAAACAGCCGATACCAATAACATCATCGTGCTGTATCCGCAGGTGGAAGTTAGCGGCCCGATTCCATTCAATCCCAAAGGATGCTGGGATTTCTGGGGCTATTCCAGCCCGTTTCAAGCCTTCGGCTTGGTCAATTTCTACAGTAAGCAGGCGCCGCAGATGGCAGCCGTCAAGGCAATGCTCGATCGTTTGAGCAAACGCCGCAAATAGTTGAAAGAAAAATTCACTTGATCAGTGCATGCTGCAGGCGCGAATGAAGCATACGCGCCCGCTTGCGACACCGTAGTCAATGAGGAACACAATCGGACGGCAGGCCGGACCTGCTCCGGTCTGCTCACGCGTGCTTTCTCTGTCCGTTCTCTGTCCATTCATCGTCAAGCTCAACCTCACTCAAAGGCGCGTATTTTTTAGGCCAGGTAAATAAGTGCCGTGCACTCATTCGGCCAGCTCCTGAGGCGCAATCATCCCCATGACCTCGAATATGGTGATGGCTTGACGCACCGCATCGGCGCGGGCACTGAGCAAGTTGCGACGGTTGGTCAGCGCGCGGCGCTGTGCATCCAGCACATCAATGAAACCGGTCAGTCCATTGGTGTAGAGCGTGTGCGCCTTTGACAAGGCGGCATCGGCTGCCGCAGCGGCGCGCTGCAGTGCTTCGGTGCGTCTGCCGATGCCTTGGGCGGCCACCAACGCAGCTTCGGCTTGTTGCAGCGCCTGCAGCAAGGTTTGGCGATACAACTGGCTAGCCTCGCGCACACGTGATCGTTCAAGATCGAGCTCAGCGCTGCGCGCCCCGCCATCAAACAAGACCATGTCCAGCACCGCAGCCAAACTCGCACTGACGATGTTGAGCACGCCACCGCCCAGGCCAGCTGAGGTCAAAGTCAACGCGCCGGGCAGTTGCAAACGCGGGTACAAGGCAGACTCGGCGATACCCAAATTGGCGGCAGCCACAGCCAGAAAACGCTCGGCAGCGCGCACATCAGGCCTTCGCCGCAACAGGTCGATTGGGCGCGGCACCGGCTGCTGGCCTTGAAACTCGGGTAAGCGCGCCATACCGCCAGCACTGTCCAAGGATTGCGGACGCTGACCCGCCAGCACTTGCAAGGCAGCAGAAGCTTGTCGCACGCGCACCGAAGCATCGGCAGCATCGGCCTCGATCGCTGCGGCATCGGCGCGCGCGCGATCCAGGTCGATCTGCGGCGCCAGTCCAGCGCGCACCCGCACTTGGACGACGCGCAATACCTGTGCTTGCATGGCCAATTCGTCCGCCAGCAGGTCCTGGTCGAGGCGCGCTTCCTGCCACTCTACATAAGCCCGGGCCGTCAAAGCGGCCACTGACAAACGCGCCGCCTGCACCAGGTCTTCATTGCGCAAGACGGAAGCGGCCGCCGACCTCTCGGCCTGGAGCAAACCGCCCCCTACATCAAGGTCCCAATCCAGCGTCACCGTCACACTGGAATCGCTGGCACGTTGGCCAGACTCACGGCCGTTGCCAAGTTCAATGCCGGTCTCTGCACCGATCAATGGTCTGCGTTGCGCCCGCGCACCGCCTAACAGCGCCTGGGCTTGCACGACCTGTTCGCGTGCGATGTCGACGCTGGGACTGTTTGCCAGAGCGCGCTCGACCCAACGGCCCAACACCGGGTCGTCGAAACGCTGCCACCACAGCAGATCCGACGCCAGCGGCATCGCTGCACCGGCGGGCAAGGCGGAAAATCGATCCGCGCTGTTGAGCCCAAGCGTGACCGGCTTGGGCGGCGCTGTCACGCTCGCGCAAGCGGCCAAGGTCAAGGCCAGGGTGATTATTGCGCAGCGGCGCATCATGAAGCGTCACCGGCCTGCTGCGCCGCCAGCTTCATCTCGTTGACCAGCAACTTGCCTTGACTGGCACGAGGTTTGGCAAAGCGTGCCAGAGCGAGGTAAAGCACAGGCGTCAGAAAAAGCGTGAACAAGGACGCCAATGACAGCCCGCCAAAAATCACCCAACCGATGGCAGCGCGCGACTCGGCACCAGGGCCGCTGCCCAACACCAGCGGCAGTGCACCCAACACGGTCGAAGCCATGGTCATCATGATAGGGCGCAAGCGCGTGACAGCGGCTTCTTGGGCCGCTTCGAGCACGCTGCGCCCGGCGTCGCGCAACTGGTCGGCAAACTCGACCATCAAGATGCTGTTCTTGGCCATGACGCCGACCAGCAGCAGCAATCCAATCTGGCTGTAGATATTGATTGAAGTACCGCTCAAGGTCATGGCGAATACCGCTACGGCCAAGCCAAAAGGCACGGTGATGATGACCACGGCAGCGCTCGTGACGCCTTCGAACTGCGCCACCAACACCAGAAACACGACCAGCAACGCAATGGCGAAGGTGACGGTGACAGCGCGCCCGGTTTGCTCCAGCGTCGCAGCATCGCCCCGAAACAACAGACCCATGTCGGTGGGCAGTTCCTGCGCGGCCAGAGCGCGCAAATCGTTCACCGCTTGTTGCAGTGGCATGCCGTCGACGGTCACCGCACTGAGCTGCACGGCACGGCGCTGACCGAGGCGCTCAAGTTCATAGGCAATGGCTGTTTCTTCCAGCTGTACAAACTGCGACAAGGGCACCAGACGCTCCCCCTCCACGCCGCTGGCACGTACACTATAGGACAGCAGATCTTGCGGGTCGGTCGCACGGTAGGCGTTCGAATCGAGCATCACCGGCAAGTTGCGGTCATCGACCGTCAACTCGGTGATTTGGGTGCCGTCGACCAAGGCACGCAGCATGATATCGAGCCCCTCGATCGCGACACCGAGCTCAGTGGCGCGCTGGCGATCGACCTTCAGTGTCAGCTGCGGTTGGGCGATGGTGTAGTCCACCCGCACGTCGCGCAAACCGGGCAGATCGCGTTCGATGGCTTGCGCAAAACCGTAAGCTGCGTCGGCGATACGCGCGTAGTCATCGCCCATTACGCCCATTTGCACGCTGCCATCGCCGCCGCCGATACCGAGACTGTTGCCAGTGCGAATGCGCACGCGCACCCCAGGCAGCTTGTCGAGCTCGGTTTGCAGCCTTGCCGTAAGTTGTGCCTGTGACACCGACCGATTGCCCCAATCGGTCAATGGCGCGACGATCGCGGCGCGGTTCAGGTCATAGCGACCGGTGATGGTGAAAATGTTCTGCACCAGGCCTTCGTCTTGCAAGGGTGTGACCATGGCCAGCGCTTGCTCGAGCTGACGATCGATGTAGCTCAGGCCCACGCCGTTGGGTCCCTCCAGCCGGATCGACAGCAGGCCACGGTCTTCGGTCGGGGTAAGTTCTTGATTAAGCTGCGTATAGCTCCAGCCGGCAGCGCAAGCGAGCAAGACGCAAGCAGCGGCCACCCACCGGGCCCGGCGCAAGGCCATGGCCAGGCACTCGGCATAGGTTTTGACAGCGCGATCGCCCCAGTTCGACAGCGTCAGCCAGATCGGTCCGGGGGGCTTTTCTTCAGGCAAGCGCGAGGCGATCATCGGCCCCAGCGTCAGCGCGACGAAGGAAGAAAGCGCTACCGCAATGGCCATGACAAAACCAAACTCGGCAAACAGCCTGCCGGCCGCCGATGGCAGAAATGAGATCGGAACGAACACCGAGACCAGGGTTGCGGTGGTGGCGACGATGGCAAAAAACACCTCACGCGTGCCCAACACCGCTGCGGCTCTTGGGCCCAGACCCTGGCCACGTCGACGCTGAATATTTTCGAGAACGACGATCGAATCGTCGACCACCAAACCGGTCGCCAACAGCAGCGCCAGCAAAGTGAGCAAATTGACCGAATAACCCAACAACCAGATGGCCGCCAAGGTGCCGATGAGTGCAACCGGAATCGCCACCACCGGCACCAGCGTGGCACGCCACTGACCCAGAAAAGCCCCCACCACCGCCACCACGATCAGCACCGTCAGCGCCAGGCTGCTGAGCACTTCGACAATGGCACCTCTGATGAAATTGGCGTCATCCGAGACCACGGTAATTTGTAGGTCACCTCCGTCCCGGTTGAGTCGATCCACCACTGTGCGCACGCCTGCAGAAATGGCCACGCTGTTCGATTGCGCCTGCCGCACGATGCCCAGGCTGACGACCGTTC
>JBLHNV010000155.1:0-7206 GCA_047623125.1 Janthinobacterium sp.
TGATCTTACAGAAATATTTCCAGATGCTAATAATTAAAGTAACATTGTTTAATATTCATCAAGTTTTATTAATTTTATTTGCGGCGACGGAAGTGCGATTGACTCTGAATGAAGGTATTGCGCTGCGTCGATTTTGCCTTTGTCATCATGCCGGTCTGCCGCCTTGTCCGCCTGACGCATTCGCTCGCGCGAACACGTCTGCCTGTCATGCTCGCTGCTGCCTTGCGCTATCGAGTCGGGCTGATGTCCGGTTGGGCCAGCTGCGAAATGACAGGCATGCGTCACTGCGCTAATGACACCGTTTCAAGGTGGCCGCTCAACGGCTCACGGGCTCGCGACAGGACATAAGGCTTGCCAAAGTTGTTTCGGCAATGTAACCTTATGCTGGCAAATAGAGCGAAAGCGCCGTTTTAAATTCTCCATCAGGCGATGGCTTACCCCGGTAACCATCCTCCAGCAGCAAGCGCTACAACGACCTGCAACGCACGATGTTGTGCTGCAGATCGTGATTACCCATGGTAATTTTTCCTTCCTTCCGCCTTCGGCGAAGCCTTTTTTTGGGCTTCATTTTGCCGTTCGCGTGTCACTTGATTCGGGCCCGAAGTGGGCCTGACTTATATAGAAAGAGAGCCAATATGAACGCCTTGAATAACCGCATCATTGGAGCACTGGCTTTGGCCGGCGCAGCAACCTTTTCCTTGCCAGCGCATGCTGCCGTACCTGAATCGAATGACCCGATCAAGCTCGTTGATAGCAATTGGTCCAGTCAAAAAGTTTTGGCCCGCGTCGCTCAGCAAATGCTTGAGAAAGCCGGTTATCAAACCAGAATCGTGCCATCGGATAGTCAGGGACAATTCCCGGCCATGGGTCTCGGTGATCTGCATTTGCAAATGGAAATCTGGGAAGGCACGATGGCGCAGAACTTCGAAAAGGAAATCAAGGCCGGCCGCATGATCGACATGGGCAGTCACGATGCGACCACCCGCGAAGACTGGTGGTATCCGAATTACGTTGAAGAAATATGCCCCGGTCTGCCGGACTGGAGAGCGCTCAACGATTGCGCCGAAAAACTGTCGGTCCCTGAAACTGCTCCCAATGCACGCTATCTTGCCGGCCCGGTCGACTGGATCAAGCATGACAACGAGCGTATCGAAGCGCTCGACTTGAAAGTGACCGTGGTCAATGCCGGTTCCGCCGCTGCCTTGTTTGGCGAATTGAAATCGGCCGCAGCGCGCAAAGAGCCGATCATCTTGTTTAACTGGTCGCCCAACTGGGTCGGCGCCGCTTATCCCGGGAAATTCATCGAATTTCCGAAGTACGCCAAAGAGTGCGCAACGGACCCGAGCTGGGGCCTCAATCCGGACAAGACCTATGACTGTGGCACCCCTGTGGGCGGCTATCTGAAAAAAGGTGTGTGGTCCGGATTCGAAGAAAAATGGGCATGTGGCTTTGAAATGGTGAAAAATATCAACTTCAGCGGCCCGATGGTGGATCAGGCTGCGGCGATGGTGGATGTCGATGGCTTGAGCCATGATGCAGCAGCCAAGGCCTGGATTGAAAAGCATCCGAAAGAAGTCGCCAAATGGACGCCAGCCTGCGCCATCTGATTGACCGTAACCGCGCAGCGACCTGAGCCGCCGCCTGGCAATCAGTGCCGGGCGGTATGTGTTCCTCGCTGCACTACTTTTCATATTTGATAAAAGGATCTGTTGATGAGCCGTGCAGTAAAGGTATCTTGTAAAAACCTGTGGTTGTTGTTCGGTAAAAAAACGGTTGACTTTCTGAAGTCACAGAAATACGCGCCAAGCGATGAAGCGATGGCCGACGCCGGTCTGGTTGCGGCCGTGCGTGATGTCAGCCTGGATGTGTACGAAGGCGAGATTCTGGTCATCATGGGCTTGAGCGGATCGGGCAAGTCGACGCTGGTGCGCTGCCTGACCCGGTTGGTCGAGCCTTCCGCCGGCCAGGTCATGTTTGACGGCGCAGACTTGCTGGCCGCTACTTCGCGTCAATTGACGGATATCCGTCGTCACAAGATGGGTATGGTATTTCAGCACTTCGGCTTGCTGCCACACCGCACGGTGCTGGAAAACATCGCTTTTCCGCTGGAGTTGCAAGGTATAGACAAGCAGACGCGTCTGAACAAGGCGCGCGAACTGATTGAAACGGTGGGTTTGAGCGGACGCGAAGATGACTTTCCCAGACAATTGTCGGGTGGTCAGCAACAGCGCGTTGGCATTGCTCGCAGCCTGGTCGATGAACCCGAAGTCTGGTTTCTCGACGAGCCATTCTCCGCGCTTGATCCACTGATCCGGCGCGAAATGCAAGATGAATTCCTGCGTCTGCAGGAAAAACTCAATAAGACCATCGTATTTGTTTCACATGATTTCGATGAAGCCGTGCGTCTCGGTAATCGCATCGCGATCATGAAAGGCGGGCGCGTGTCGCAAATCGGCACCGCCGAAGAACTCGTCACGGCGCCAGCCAATGACTACGTCGAGCAGTTTGTGCGCCACGCGCCCAAGGCGCGCTTGATCACTGCGCGAAAAATCATGACGCCGTTCAGCGGCCGTGAACATGCCAGCGACGCCATCTTGCAAAGCGATTTATTGCAGGACATCGCCGCCAGGGTGATCGGCGCCGGGCAAGCGGTGCCGGTAGCCGACGCCGAAGGATGGCTGGTCGGCCATATCGATAAAGAGCAACTGGCACGGGCCTTGTTTTGATGGCGCCGCGTCGCCTGCTCTGGTCTGTCTTGCTGGTCGCCTTGATCGTTCTGGGCGGCCGGCTTGCGCATCAGCATCTGGCCTGGGTAGCGAGCTATCCATCAGCATGGGTGTTGCCTTTGGATGGCTGGATTGGTGCATTTTTTGAATGGATCGTGTATGAGCTGAAATTTTTCAGCGGTACCGCGTTCGAATTTTCCGTCAGGGATGTGACCCGCGGCTTCGTCTCCGTGTTGCGCTATCCCTTGTCGTTTACCGAAGCACTGTTTTTCTCCGGTTTCAACGAACGGGTTCCGGCCTTGCCATGGGTAACCGTGGTCGGTCTGGCGGCCATCCTTGGCCATTGGGCCGGTGGCTGGCGCACTGCGCTGGTCGGCGCGCTGTCCTTTCTCTACCTGGCCGTATTTGGCGTCTGGGAAGCATCGATGCAAACCTTTTCGCTGGTCATCGTGACGGTGCCGCTGGTGTTTGCCATCGGCTTGCTGCTTGGCATCTGGATGGCTCGCGTGCGCAGGTTCGAGACGATGGTCACGCCCTTGTTTGACATGTTGCAAAGCATGCCGCCATTTGCCTACATGGTACCTATTGTGGTGCTGTACGGGATTGGCAATGTCCCTGCGATGGTGGCTACGGCCGTGTTTGCGGTGCCGCCGGTGGCGCGTTGCGTCGCGCTCGGCTTGAAGAGTGTCAGCCACGAGTTGACCGAAGCTGGCCTGATGATGGGCTGCACCCCACTGCAGTTATTATGGAAAGTACGGATGCCGGCGGCGCGCTCGACCCTGCTGGTCGGGCTGAACCAGGGAATCATGCAAAGTCTGGCGATGATCGTACTCGCTTCGCTGATTGGCGCTGCCGGACTGGGCAGCCAATTGCTGACTTCTTTGCAATCCTTGCGGCTGGGCCAGGCGCTCGAGCAAGGTCTTGCGATCGTCGTGATCGCCGTTGCGCTGGACCGGATCAGTCGGGCCTATGCGATGAAAGTGCAGAACTATGGCAAGCGGGCGCGCTTCTTCTGGCAGCGTCATCCTTACCTGGTCGTGGCGCTCTTGTTCATGTTGGTCAGCATGGTGCTGGCGCACTTCATTCCGATGCTGGGCCTGCTGTCGAAGGCGCAGACTCTGTCCACTGCACCGTGGTGGGATGCCAAAATTGAGTGGATCACGATCAACTGGTACGATTCGGTGCAAGCTTTTCGCAATTTCACATTGCTTGAGATATTAATTCCGACGCGCGATTTTTTCCAGTCTACGCCGTGGGTAACTTTCGTTGCTCTGGTCGCTTTGCTGGGTTATCGTCTGGGCGGCTGGCGGCTGGCGCTCACTACCGGTTTGCTGATGACGTTCCCGGCGGTCACTGGTTTGTGGAAAGAAACCATGACTACCGTCTACATGATCGGCAGCGCAGCCGTGGTGTGCATCGTCATTGGCTTCTTGATCGGCGTCATTGCCGCCGGCAGCAAACGCATGTCCCAAGCCGCACTTTCATTGTGCGATTTTTTCCAGACGTTCCCTTCGTTCATCTACCTGATTCCGGTAGTGATGTTGTTCAGGGTCAGCGACCTGTCGGCCATCATTGCCGTGTTGTTATTTGCCGTGGTGCCGATGGTGCGCTACACGATACTGGGTTTGCGCAATGTATCGCCGGGCCTGCTGGAAGTGGTCAGGCAGCAGGGCGCGACACGATGGCAAAGTCTGGTCAAGGTCAAGTTGCCCATTGCGATGCCCGAGATCATGTTGGGCATCAATCAAGTCATTTTCATGTCCTTGTTCATGGTGGCGATCACCTCGTTGATCGGGACTCAGGATCTGGGTGCCGAAATCAATTCGGCGCGCTCCGGCAATGATACCGGTCGGGCTCTGGTCGCTGGCTTGTGCATTGCATTTCTGGGCATCGTGGCCGATCGCTTGATCGCGGCGTGGGCCTGGCGCAAGAAGGGCGAGTTGGGTCTGGCCTGATCTGCGGCGCATCTGACGGCGCTTGCGGGCCGGACATGCAAGAGGCCCGCTCAGTTGCCGGTGTCAGTGGCCTGCGCTGACACCGGCACCGGTTGCGCTGGCCGAGGATGCCTGATCTGTTGTGGTGTTCCCGATCGTCGCAACTGCTAAAATTGTTTGACCCGATGATTGGCCTTATGGCGCTGGACTTCAGGGCTTCTGAGTTGCCGATGTTTGGTTTTTTGGCCATGTGTACGCTCGCGCCACAGCTTGAATGAGCTCAATGTCAAGTTGGCGCGCATGATCTTGATCACCCCATCCTGATTGATGCCGAACTGCACTGCAATGGCTTCGAATGCAGTTCGGTCTTCCCATGCCATTTCTATAATGCGCGACACATCACTCTCACTAAACATTGGCGCTAACAACATCATTTGATTCCAGTTCGTTTTTAATGTGGTTACTACTTTAAAAAAGCTGTGCACACTTGCCATTGTAGAGGCGCGCTTACGCTCTGCCTGGTGCGCTGCTGTTGATACTGCTGTACAGCTTGCTCATATTACTCGTGGGCATCATCAAGTGACAAGCGATGGACAGTTGGCCACAACAGTTTCATTGCATGGCGCGTTGATTGGCCCTGGTGTACAGCGCTCGAGCACGCTTGCGCGCAACTGATCAGCGCTGCGGCGCTGTTTCCAACAGCTCAAGCAATTGCTGCTGGTAGAACTTGGCCATGATGGCGGTGCCGTGACCGCGCGTGTCAGGGCCTCCGGGAATCCATATCTCTTTGCCATTCTTGACGCGTTTGAGTTCGCGGGCCAGTATGCCCAATTCTTGCGGATTGCGCTCATCGTCGGATGAATTGATTGCAAGAACCATCGCCTGAACCCGTTCCAGTCCTGCTGACGGGTCGTAGTTTGCTGAAGATTCCCATTGGTACAAGACGTCGTTGGCATCGCCGGTGAATGGCTTGGCCATGCGTTTGGCGATGAGTTCGTCACCTTGCGCTGCATTTGGCGCCTGTTTGAACAGCGCTTGAGTACCACCGCTGCTAGCGAGTCCGAAGTACACCAAATGGTTTTGCATGGCGCGCGGCTGGGTAACATAGTTGCCTGCGTTCCAGTCCGGATCATTGCGGATTGACTGCGTCAGCAAGCGACGCAGCATCCAATTTCGCCCTGACATCGCAATGGGCAGGCTGGCCATCGGCACCAGTGCGTCCATGAAGTCCGGATGCTGCTCACCCCAGAGCCATGTCTGCATACCGCCCATTGAATAGCCGATCACCAGGCGCAGATGCTTGACGCCCAAGCCTTCGGTCAGCAACCGGTACTGGGCCAGCACCATATCGTCGTAGTCATAAGCAGGGAAATTGGCACGCAAACCATCCGACGGTTTGGCCGATTGCCCGGTCCCCAGCGCGTCGGGAAAAATAAGGTAGTAACGACTGGCGTCGAGTGCCTGTCCCGGGCCGAACAACTGGTCGGCGAAGTCTTTTGAAAGCATGCTCTTACCAGAACCTGCCGTACCGTGCAGCACCAGTACCGGCTGTCCCGTCGGCGCGCCGATGGTGCGGTAATGCAAGTTGACCTTGGCCAGCACTTCACCCGTGTGGAAACGGAAATCGTGGGCAATCCAGTCCCCTTGTTGCGGTTCTGGGTAGTTTGCCGCTGCTGCGATCGAGCCGCCACCGAACAGGAGGCTCAACACCAGTAATGCAAAATGTACGATTGATTTCATCACGATCTCCAAAGGTTATTGCCGTTCTGGCTCAGCGTCCGACTGCACCGCACTGCGCAGTCGATGACCGGGACCGGAGATTCAAGCGCACGCGGGGCAATGGGCGGCGCCGCCTCGGCAGCCGAGTTGGCATCGCACCACGACAACAGTTCATTGCGCGTGGCGGCATCTTGAAAAGCATTTGTTCATAGCATAAAAACATCATGCGCCTTGCCAGCAAGAACTGTCAATACGTCAATCATTTTGGCGCAGCAGTGGCGCGCCCACCCATGTTTGGCTGCCATGTGCGGCCCTGGACATGAGCGGCGATGGCAGCTTTGCGACAGCATCTGAGATGCCCGTTCGCCTCCCGAGCCTGGAGAAAGTGATGCCAGAGGTGCGTCCGGGCATGCCAAAGTTGTTGGCGTAGATCACTGCAAGGAATGGGGGCAAAACGGGCGCTAAATCGAGAACTGAATATGGTTTGATATAGGATTTTCAAGCATAAAACCTTTCAATTATGCCAAGCGTGCTGCTTCAACTACGCCAAACGTGCTAGAATAGTTTCCAGTTAACAAGAAGCGCAGAAAGAACCTCTTCTTTCCGTTGATCTCTGGTACACCTTTCTGGTGACTCGGCGATACCTTGTAGTACCAGTCAAATTGATCGACCGTACATCGGCATATCAGTACATCTGTAGCGAGTTGCCTTTCATGCGGCAATTGACGCTTCTATATTTGTGTTTGGGGAGTATTCCCCCCGGCGCTAAAAATGATCGACCGTACATCCGTACATCCGTACATCTGTAGCCAGTTGCCTGTCATGCG
>JBLHNV010000156.1:0-7199 GCA_047623125.1 Janthinobacterium sp.
GGAAGGCTACCTGAAAGCGCTGGATGCGAAGAGCGGCAAGGAATTGTGGAAGTTCCAGACCGGTTCGGGCGTTGTTGCACCGCCGGTGACATGGATGGATGGCGGCGTGCAATACGTGGCCGTGGTCTCCGGCTGGGGTGGTGCAGTGCCGCTGTGGGGCGGTGAGATCGCTTCGAAAGTAAGCTATCTGGAGCAGGGCGGTTCGGTCTGGGTGTTCAAGCTGGCACCGAAATAACGTCATCAATCCTGCCGCATGCGCCGCTACCAAGCGGGGTGCGGCAGGACGCACAACACCGTTTTCTCTGGCCGGCATCGCCGGCTTTTTTTGCCCTCGATTGGCTGGTCTGCCCGATTGCCGATGCTCTGGTTATGGGGGGGTGCAGTCGGTCATGTTGTGCGGCACGCTCGGGGCGTGCCATTTTTGCATTTTTCGGGCGGTTATGAATGTCATCGATGGTGTATAGTCTACCAACCTTGGATAGTTAGCCACGAACCTTGGAGTCGCTGATGTGAAATCGGTGCGCGCGACAAACAGCGCCCGGTTCGGAGCACGCAGGGTGTTCGTGGCGGATCATTATTTCAAGAATCGAGGTCAGACTTGCTGTCAACGTCAACAGAGCGTACGTCACAAGCGTCACACGACGCTTACAGGCAAGCAATACGCATGCGGCGTTTTTTGATGGCGGTCGCGACCTCCTTTCTGGTGATCGGCCTGATGTTTGCCAGCTATCTTGAAGGCGCTTTGCCGCGCGCCGGACTGCTGAAAAGCAGCGCCCTCGTTTTGCTGGCCGATGCGGGTTTTTACTTCATGTTCCGTTCAGGGCTCAATCTGCGCTTCCGCGATCCGAGTCTCACCATCTTGCAAATGTCCGTTTCCAGTCTGGTCATCCTGTACACGATGTACCTGGCCAACGAGGGGCGTGCGGTGTTCCTGCTGGTCCTGATGATGATTTTCCTGTTCGGCGTGCTGCAACTCACGATTCAGCCATTATTGCTATGCGCCGCTGCCATTCTGGCAGCCTATGGCGGGGGCATCGCGCTGCTGTGGTACTTGCGGCCGCAAGCGCTGGATTTGATGCATGAACTTCTGTTGTGGTGCGCGTCGGCGATCACGCTGCCCTGGTTCGCGGTGATGGGGGGCTTTACCAGTACCCTGCGTAAAAAATTACATAAAAGAAATGAAGAGTTGCAAAGCTTGTTGCAACGAGTGCAGGCCAGCGAAGCGGATCTGGCCCAGGTTCAGCGCATTGCCGGACTCGGTGGCTGGACTTTTGATCCCGGACAGGGCAGCGCGACCTGGTCGCTGGAAACATACCACTTGTTTGGACTAGATCCGACGCTGCCCGCCCTTGCTGGCGCACGATTTCTGGAGTGCGTGTATCCGGACGACCGCCAGCATTACCTTGAGCTGGTAAAGCCGGCATTGCAGGAAGGACGCGCCTTCGACGACCAATTTCGCATCGTCAGATCCGATGGCGAAATACGCTGGATGCACACAATGGGCGAGCCGGTCATCGACGGGCAAGGCTGCATGGTATTGTTGCGCGGCACTATCAGGGATGTCACCGAACAGCACCGGCAGCAAGACAAACTGACTCTGGCAGCCGCGCAGGCTGCCATCGCGCAGACCAACCTGATCGATGCGATCGACAGCCTGAGTGAAGCTTTCGGCCTGTACGATGCCGACGACCGATTGGTGATGTGCAACAGTCTGTATGCGCAGTACTTCACCAATTTCGATCGCTACGAGGATATCGCCGGCCTGCATTTCGAGGATCTGGTGCGTTCGTCGCTGGCGAACGGTGAAGTGATCGAACCGGCTTTCCAGGGCGATGTCGAGGACTGGATCAGGGAACGTATCCGCCGTCATCGCAACCCGCAAGCCGAATCCCATGTGTTGCAGTTGGGGCAGGGGCGGTGGCTGGAAGTGAGCGAACGACGTACACGCAGCGGCGGCATCGTCGGGGTGCGCCGGGATATCAGCTTGCAAAAGCAGCTTGAACAGCGCCAGACGATGGAATATGAGGTGACCTTGCTGCTGGCCGACGCAAAGACGCTGCGCGCTGCTGCGCCAAAAATCATCCAGATTATTTGTGCAACGCTGGGCGCCGCCGGCGGGACTTTCTGGTGCCGGGACAAGCAGGATCAGGTGTTGTGCTGTTGTGCGTCGTGGAGCACCGGAACGGCCGTCATGACGCAGTTCCTGGAATTAAGCTGCCAGCAATCCCTGGCGTCCGATACCACCGGCTTGATCGCTCGGGTCTTGAGCGGTGGCCAGTCGGTCCAGGTCGTTGACATTGGCCTTGATCCGGGTTTTTTGGGCGCTGATATTGCTTTGAAATCCGGATTGCGCGGCGCGTTCGCATTTCCCGTCAGTGTCGGCAGCACACTCTATGGCGTGATGGAATTTTACGTGCACGATGTACGGCCCTATGATGCAGCACTGCTGGTGCTGATGCAATCCATCGGATCTCAGATCGGCCAGTTCATCGCGCGCAAGACGGCCGAAGAAGAAATTCGTCAACTGGCTTTTTACGATCCGCTGACGGGCTTGCCGAACCGACGCTTGCTGGGTGACCGTTTGCAGCGCGCGCTGGTGCTCAGCAAGCGCAGCAAGTGCTACGGCGCCTTGCTGTTCCTTGATCTCGATAACTTCAAGGTCATCAACGATACGCTCGGACATGGCAAGGGCGACCTGTTGCTGCAGCAAGTGGCGCAGCGTCTGACCCATTGCGTGCGCCTGATCGACACTGTGGGCCGCCAGGGCGGCGACGAGTTTGTCGTGATGCTGATGAACTTGAGCAAGATTCAAGCGGAAGCGACCGAGCAGGCCCAGGCCATCGGCGAAAAGATCCGTGATGCGTTGAGCCATCCTTACGATCTGAGCGGGCGTGTGCTTTACAACACGGCCAGCCTGGGCGTGACCTTGTTCGATGGACACTCGTCGAGCGAAGACTTGCTGATGCAGGCCGACCTGGCCATGTACCAGGCCAAGGCGGCCGGCCGCAATGCGCTGTGCTTCTTTGATGCCGATGTGCAGAGCGTCGCCAATGTAGGGGCCAAACTGGCGGCGCATTTACTGGAATTGCAAAATGGCGCCAACATATAGCGTCGATTATGGATGCAGCTTGCGGTAAATCGTGTTGCGCGATACGCCGAGCGCGCGCGCGGTGGCCGACACATTGCCGCCATGGGTTGCCAGTGACTTGTGGATGACCGACAGCTCGACATCTTCCAGCGTGCTGTGCTCGCCGATGGCGAGCGCGCTGTCGATGCCTGCGAGCTTGTCGATGATGGCGCTGCGCGGCGCGGCGATATCTTCGAGGAAATCGTCGGGCAAGTGTTCGAGCCGGATTTCATGGTCGTGGTCGGCCATCACGATCGCGGTGCGCAGCAAATTGGTAAGTTGGCGGAAATTGCCAGGCCACGTATGCTGGCGAAATAATTGCCGGATGTCGGGTGCGATCGTATAGTGCACGCCGTTGCCTTCGGCCGCCAGCAACTTGTCGATGACGACATCGAGGTCGGTGCGCTGGCGCAGCGGTGGCAAGCGCACCACTAGCCCGTTGAGCCGGTAATACAAGTCGTCGCGGAATTCATTTCTGGCGATCATTTCGCGCAAGTTGCGGTTCGTTGCGCAAGTGAGCGCGACATTGACCGGGATCGACTTGGTGCTGCCCAGTGGCGTTACCATGCGCTCCTGCAACACGCGCAGCAAGCGCGCCTGCAAGTTCAGCGGCATGTCGCCGATTTCATCGAGGAACAGCGAACCGCCATTTGCTTGCAATATCTTGCCGATGCTGCCCTTCTTGCGCGCGCCGGTGAAGGCGCCTTCTTCATAGCCGAACAATTCCGATTCGATCAGTGTTTCCGGAATTGATGCGCAATTGACAGCGACGAAAGGCCCGTCCTTGCGCGGCGAATCGTTGTGGATCGCCTGCGCCAGTAATTCCTTGCCGGTACCGGTTTCGCCAGTGATCAGGATTGAAATATCGCGTCCGATGACTTTGCGCAGTTTGTCGATCAGGGTCGCCACCTGTTCGTCGCCGGTATTCAGATAGCGCAGGCTGGACAGGCGTATTTTTTGTTGCTCGCGCGGCAGGCCTGGCTGCGGCGTTTTCTGCCCTGTCGCTTCCCTTGGCTGCGATCCGGACACGCGTGCATCAACATGCGTCGCACCTTCTGCCAAGGCGCCGCCGTCGCTGATCGCATGCTGGAAACTGGTACGAACCGGGCGCAGGTCAGCGCAGCGCGCATACACCCGCACGCCATTGTGCAGACACAGGCTCAACAGGCCGGGTGCGGCAGTGCGGTAATGGTCCAGCAGCGCCGAGATCGGCAAGCCGAAAAGCGAGCTGAACGTGTGCGCCTGCAGCGCTGACATCGACAAGCCGAGCTGGAACAAGCCACTGCTGCTGGCCGACAGGAATCGTCCGCCCGGCGTGAAACAGGCGATGCCTTCCATCAAGGTGCCGAGGAATTCGGGACGGCTGTGAAAGCTCAGCTTGACCGCATCCTGGAACGATGCCGCGAACAACTGGTTTTCGATCATCTGGGCTGACATGCGCACCAGCGCCATCGTGTGGCGGTGAAAATTGTGCTGGTCGCCGGTCACGTCGAGCACGCCGATGACCTTGCCCATCACGTCGAAGATCGGCGCCGCCGAACAGGTCAGGAAACCGTTCGCCTCCAGATAATGCTGCCCGGCATGAACCAGCGCGGGCGCCTTTTCGGCGATCGCGGTGCCGATCGCATTGGTGCCCTTGCTTTCCTCGGACCAAGCGACACCGGGTGCAAGCGCGACACGGTCGGCTTTTTCCAGGAAATCGGCATCGCCCAGCGTATGGATGATCAAGCCGTTGATATCGGTCAGAATCACCATGTTGTGGGTATTGATGATCTGCTCGTACAGCGTTTCCATGACCGGCGCAGCGTGGCTGTACAGCATCCTGTTTTGCTCCAGCAACAGCGCCAGATCGCCCTTGCCGAGGGGATCGAAGTCGGGTTCAGCGGAGCGCGGGATGCCGTAACTGGCGGAGCGTTGGTGGGCTTGTTCGATCATGATGAGATCGCTGTGTGCAGGAAGCGTGCCAAGATTGGTCTGTGCAACACATACCGTGGATGGTCTATCCATTGTTTGAGGGCGCATAATAAGTCTCCAGATTATTTTATTTTTTGTATGTCTTTAAATGTAACACTGTTCAGAATTGACGCAACATTTTTCCTCGAAAATTGACACATTGTCACGGGGCATCGCATGGCACGCGCCTTGCGTTAGTCTCTGCATCGAAGTCAATTGAGGTAAACCAAAATGAACAATGCACTGTCCACATCCGGTCCGTCCCTTTCCCGTATCTCTTTTTCGGCCATGTTGTTGGCCGCAGCCTGCGCACTGAGCCCGCTGGCCTTGGCGCATGGCGATGTCGTACCGCAAACGGTCGACACCAAAGGCTTGACGCCGGTCGGCGACAAGTGGCTGGAACAAAACCCGTACCGCGCCAACGCGCAAGCAATTAGCATCGGCAATTCGGCCTATGCGCAAAACTGCGCGCGCTGCCACGGCTTGCAAGCGATTTCGGGCGGCATCGCGCCGGACCTGCGCCAACTCGACCGCGATTGCCTGATACAAAAGGATGAAGCCAAGAAGCAAGCTTGCTTCAAGGAAATGGATGGTTACTTCGCATCGTCGGTGCGCAAAGGCAAGGTGCGCAACGGCGCCGTCTACATGCCGCCATTCGAAGGCATCTTTAGCCAGGAAGCGGTGTGGGCGATCAAGTCGTACCTGGAATCGGTGAGCTCGCGCACCCTCGCAGCCAAATAAGTCCTCCGGCAAGCAGGCCGTTCCGAAAACCAGTCAGTCATAGCGAAAGTGTTTCAGATGAAAATATTGTCAAAAAGTCGGACGGGCCTGCTGATGGCTGGGGTATGGATGGCGTTGACGCTGGCGCCAGCGCATGCCGATATGGAAAAAATCACCCAATCGGGCGTGCTGAAGGTGGCCGTGTACGATAACCTGGCGCCGTTCTCCGACAAGAGCCGGGGCATTGATGTCGATGTGGCCGAGGCGCTGGCGAAGAAAGTCGGACTCAAGCTGGCCCTGTTGCCGTTTCCCGCCGACGAAAATCTGGGCGACGATTTGCGCAACATGGTGTGGAAGGGGCATTACCTCGGCTACGGCCCGGCTGACGTAATGATGCACGTGCCCATCGACCGGATGCTGTCCAGTCAGAACCCGCAAGTGGAAATTTTTGCGCCGTACTACACCGATACCGTGCGCCTGGCGTACAGCATCGCATCGGTGCCGCAATATGACGGCTTGTCATCGATGGCCGGCAAGAAAATCGGCGTCGAGAAGATATCGATTTCGGCGATGGTATTGCTGGGTGAAGAAAACGGACGCTATCGCGATGGCGTGAAGATTTTCACGAGCGGCGTCGAAGCGCTGGAACAGATGAAGGCCGGAGAAATCGACGGCGTGCTGGCGAACCGTTCGGAAATCGAATCGGCGCTGGGCCAGGATCCGCGTTTTGCCACCAGCGACGTGGCGTTCCAGCGCTTGCCGAAGAAAGGCTGGACTGTCGGCATGGCGGTCAAGAAAGACAATCTGGCGCTGGCCAAATTGTTGCAGGAAGCGATGGATGGCATGTTCGCTTCCGGTGAAATGGCGGTGATCTTCGCCAAATATGGCGTCCGCAGCGTCAAGCCCTGAGGCTTCCCGGTCCAGCTTGATTTACCGGAGCCTGCGTTGAAGATTCTGTCTCTAAAAAACCTGGGGCACGCGCTGCAGTGGCTGCTGCTAACCCTGCTGTTGATGGTGGCAGCGGGCCGCGCCGGTGCCGGTGTTCTGACGCGTGATGCATTGATCAAGTATTTTCCGGCACCTTTCATCGTCGGCGAAAAAGATGCCGAGATGCCGGTCTGGCCCATCTTCAAGAAAGACATGACGTCGACCGAACTGGCCGCGTATGTGTTCGAATCGGTCGATTTTGCGCCGATTCCGGGTTTTTCCGGCGTGCCGATGAATCTGCTCATTGCGCTCGATCCGGCCGGCGTGTTTGTCGACATGCAGGTGCTGTCGCAACATGAGCCGGTATTTCTCGACGGCCTTGGGGAGGCGCCGTTGTTCAAGTTCGTCAGCCAGTACAAGTCGTTGTCGCTGACGCAAAATATCAAGATCACGACCGGTGGCACGAGCGGCT
>JBLHNV010000157.1:0-7199 GCA_047623125.1 Janthinobacterium sp.
TGGAACAGCAGATCGACGTAGCGCAAGCGATCGTCAGCGGCCTTGGTTATCAGGGTAAGCACTTCTCGCTGCTGCATGCGGGCACGCCACGCGAACTCGACGCCGCTTTGCAAGGCTTGGTGGCGGCCGATGTGCCGCCGGTGCGCGCCACTTTTCATGTCGCTGCAGACAAGCGCAGTGCACTCGATTTCGCGCTCGAGCATTTGCTCAAGTACACGCCGATGCCGGTCAAGCCGGAAGCCATCGCGTTGCCGGCCGGTGCGCTGTACGGCAGCGTCAACGTGAATACCAGTACCTGTACCTTGTGCATGTCGTGCGTGGGCGCCTGCCCGGCATCGGCGCTGATGGATAACGCCAACTTGCCGCAGCTGCGCTTCGTCGAAAAAAACTGTGTGCAATGCGGGCTGTGTGAAACCACCTGTCCCGAGAATGCGATCAGTTTGACGCCGCGTCTGCTGCTGACCGATTCTGTGCGCCAGCCGGTGGTGCTCAATGAAGCTCAGCCTTACCACTGCATTCGCTGCTCCACACCGTTTGGCACCTTGCAAATGATCGATAACATGGTCAACAAGCTGTCGCTGCACGGTGCTTTTGCCGGCAATATCGATCGCATCAAGATGTGTTCGGACTGTCGCGTGATCGACATGATGGACGGCAAGAACGAATCCTCGATACTCGACATGAAGCGACCGAAATGACAACAGCCCAACCTATGACGTTTGAAAGCCAGGACCAGGGCGAGGAAACCGCACGCGCTGACCTGTATGGCGTGCTGGCCAGTCTTTTTTCATCCCCGCCGTCGCAGGAAATGCTGGATAATATTGCTGCCAGCGATGCCAGTGGCGACGCGGTACTGGAAATGGCCTGGATTGATCTGGTCGATGCCTGCAAGGACGCCGACCAAGAAGCGGTGCGCGAAGAGTATGAGCACTTGTTCATCGGCGTCGGCAAGCCGGAAGTGATGCTGTACGGATCGTATTATCTGGCCGGGTTCTTGATGGAAAAACCGCTGGCGCAGTTGCGCACTGATTTGGCGTTGCTCGGCATTGAGCGCGCACAAGCGGTGGTGGAAAGTGAAGACCACATCGGCACGCTGTGCGAAGTGATGCGATATTTGATTGCCTCTGATGATATCGTACATGTGAATCTCGCTACCCAAAGACAGTTCTTTGGTGATCACATGCAGCAATGGATATTGCGCGCCTGCGACGCGATCGATGCGCATCCGGACGCTGTTTTTTACCGGCATCTGTCACATCTGGCCCGGGAATTTTTTGAAGTGGAAATGCTGGCCTTTGATATGGCGTAAGCAAGTAGCGGTCTTTTGTATTGTAAATACGAAGGCCGATTTTGAGTGGAAGTGTTAGTTTGTATTAATAAAGAGTGGTGCGGTCCTGTCGATGAAAGAAATCATCGATATGTCTATTTATTATTTATTACGCAGGAGCCAATATGGCCGAACAAAAAATAACAGCCAGGCGCAGCTTTTTTGCTGGCCTGGGCCTCGTCGCAGCCGCAGGTGTTGCGGCAAAAGTGGCATCGACAACAGCGTTGCCGAAGGCAGTTTTGCCTGAAGAGCCGGTCGGTAATGGCTATCGCCTTACCGAGCATGTCAAAAAATATTACCGTACTACTACCATTTAAAGTCGAGGTATTCCTATGCTATTGACACGCAAAGGCCAATCAGGCCAGCGTTCTAACACGCGTTTTTCCTCCAGTCTGGCCAGTACACTTGCGCGCGCGATGCCGACGATGGATCGCCGTCTGTTTCTCAAGCGTTCCGGCATCGGCGTCGGCGCCGGTATCGCTGCTTCCCAACTGGGCTTGATCCAGAAGGCTCGCGCAACAGATGCGGCTACGTCAGGTGCCAAGATCGAAGTCAAACGTACTGTCTGCACCCATTGTTCAGTTGGTTGTGCGACGGATGCAATTGTCGAAAATGGCGTCTGGACCAGGCAAGAGCCAGTATTTGATTCACCCATCAATCTTGGTGCACATTGCGCCAAGGGCGCCGCGCTGCGCGAGCATGGCCACGGCGAGTATCGGCTGAAGTATCCGATGAAACTGGTCAATGGCAAATACCAGCGTATCAGCTGGGATCTGGCGCTCAGTGAAATTTCGACCCGCCTGCTCGACATGAGGAAGGCCAACGGACCCGATTCAGTATTCTGGGTCGGTTCGTCGAAGCACAACAACGAGCAAACTCAGTTGCTGCGCAAGTTCGTGTCGTTCTTCGGTTCGAACAATACTGACCATCAAGCTCGTATCTGTCATTCGACCACGGTCGCCGGCGTCGCCAATACCTGGGGCTATGGTGCGATGACCAACAGTTTCAACGACATGCAGAACGCGAAAGCGGTGATGTATATCGGCTCGAATGCGGCGGAAGCCCATCCGGTGTCGATGCTGCACATGTTGCACGCCAAGGAAAAGGGCTGCAAGATGGTCGTCGTCGATCCGCGTTTTACGCGTACGGCCGCCAAAGCAGACCAGTATGTGCGGATACGCTCGGGTTCCGACATCGCGTTCGTGTATGGCTTGCTGTATCACATCTTTAACAATGGATGGGAAGACAAGCAATACATCCATGACCGTGTGTACGGGATGGAGCAAATCAGAGCCGAAGTGGCTAAATGGACACCGGACAAGGTTGAAGAAGTGTCTGGCGCCACAGAAGCTGAAGTGTACAAGGTAGCCCAGACAATGGCGCTGAACCGGCCTTCGTCAGTGGTGTGGTGCATGGGTCAGACCCAGCACACGATCGGCAATGCGATGGTACGCGTTTCGTGCATCTTGCAACTGGCACTGGGCAACATCGGCAAGTCCGGTGGCGGCACCAATATTTTCCGGGGTCATGATAATGTCCAGGGCGCAACCGACGTCGGTCCGAATCCGGATTCGCTGCCGGGCTACTATGGCTTGTCAAGCGGCGCTTGGAAGCACTGGGCCACTGTCTGGGGTGTCGACTACGAGTGGATCAAGAGCCAGTTTGCCTCGCAGGCAATGATGGAAAAATCCGGCACGACGGTATCGCGCTGGGTCGATGCGGTATTGGAAAAGAATGAATTCATCGACCAGGACAGCAATGTCAAGGCGATGGTGTTCTGGGGCCATGCGCCCAATTCCCAGACCCGCGGTCTGGACATGAAAAAAGCGTTCGACAAACTCGACTTGCTGGTGGTGATCGATCCGTATCCGTCGGCAACGGCAGCGATGGCGGCGATGAAAGTCGACGGCCAGGAAGTGAATCCGAACCGCGCTGTGTATTTGCTGCCGGCCTCGAGCCAGTTTGAAACATCGGGTTCTGTCACCGCGTCGAACCGTTCGTTGCAGTGGCGTGAAAAAGTCATCGAGCCACTCTTCGAGTCGCGCACTGACCATATGATCATGTATCAGCTGGCTGAAAAGCTCGGCTTTGGCAAGGAGCTGGTCGCGAGGATCAAGCTGGTGCCGGGCAAGGGCGGCATGATGGAGCCGGAACCGGAAGACATGTTGCGCGAAATTAACCGCGGCACATGGACTATTGGCTACACAGGCCAGTCGCCGGAGCGCCTCAAGGCACACATGCGCAACATGCACATGTTCGACGTGCGCACGATGCGTTCCAAGGGCGGTAAAGATGCGTTGACCGGCTACGACACGACCGGCGATTATTTCGGTTTGCCATGGCCTTGCTACGGTACGCCGGAGATGAAGCATCCGGGTACGCATATCCTGTATGACACGTCGGCGCACGTGATGGATGGCGGCGGTAACTTCCGTGCCAACTTCGGTGTCGAACGCGATGGTGTGAGCTTGCTGGCTGAAGATGGTTCGCATTCGCTCGGTTCCGAGATCACAACCGGTTATCCGGAGTTTGATCATGTGTTGCTCAAGAAGCTGGGCTGGTGGGATGATTTGACCGCGGCCGAGAAAGTGGCGGCTGAAGGCAAGAACTGGAAGACCGACTTGTCCGGTGGCATACAGCGTGTCTGCCTCAAGGTGCACGGCGTGTATCCGTTCGGCAATGCAAAAGCGCGCGTCGTGGTCTGGAATTTCCCTGATCCTGTGCCGCTGCACCGCGAGCCGCTGTACGGCATCCGGCCCGATCTCGTCGCCAAGTACCCGACGCACGAGGACAAGAAAAACTTCTGGCGCTTGCCGACGCTGTACAAGTCGATTCAGGACAAGAACGTCGAAATGAAACTGGCTGAGAAGTTCCCGCTCATCTTGACGTCCGGTCGACTGGTCGAATATGAAGGCGGCGGCGAGGAAACGCGCTCCAATCCGTGGCTGGCTGAATTGCAGCAAGATAACTTTGTCGAAATCAATCCGAAGACAGCGGCTGAGCGCGGTATCCGCAATGGCGAATACTGTATCGCGGCCACGCCTACCGGTGCGCGCATCAAAATCAAGGCCAAGATCACCGAAGGTGTCGGTCCGGATACGGTGTTCATTCCTTTCCACTTCTCCGGATGGTGGCAAGGCAAGGACATGCTTGAATACTATCCAGAGGGTGCAGCTCCGATGGTGCGCGGCGAAGCGGTCAACACTGCGACGACGTACGGCTATGACGCCGTGACGATGATGCAGGAAACCAAGACGACGATTTGTAATATTGAAAAGATGCCGGCCTGACGCCGCGGCCATCGCTTGAGGAGAGAATAAAATGGCAAGAATGAAATTCATTTGCGATGCAGAGCGTTGCATCGAGTGTAACGGCTGTGTAACTGCCTGCAAAAACGAGCATGAAGTGCCGTGGGGTGTGAATCGGCGCCGGGTTGTCACCATCAATGACGGTGTGCAAGGTGCCGAGAAATCGATCTCGGTCGCCTGTATGCACTGTTCGGATGCGCCGTGCATGGCGGTCTGTCCGGTCGATTGTTTCTATCGCACTGACGAAGGTGTTGTGCTGCACGACAAGGATATCTGCATCGGCTGCGGCTATTGTTCGTATGCTTGTCCGTTCGGCGCACCGCAATTTCCATCAAATGGCACGTTCGGTTTGCGCGGCAAGATGGACAAGTGCACCTTTTGTGCCGGTGGACCGGAAGAAAATGGCTCCAAGGAAGAGTTCGAAAAATACGGACGCAACCGTTTGTCCGAAGGCAAGTTGCCAGCCTGCGCAGAAATGTGCTCGACCAAAGCGTTGCTGGGTGGTGATGGCGACATGGTGGCCGACATCTTCCGCGCCCGCGTGGTTCAGCGCGGCAAGGGCAGCGAAGTCTGGGGCTGGGGCACCGCTTATGGTCGTTCAGGCAATCCGGATGCCAAGGCGCCACCACGTGCGGAGAAAAAATCATGATGCGGCCGTGTTTGCTTGCCTTACTGGGTTTGCTGGCACTGGGTGGCTGTAGCGAAGTCGATCAGACATTGTCGCAGTCGACCAGCAAGGCTGATGCGCCAGCTTTCCAAGGGGGGGCGAGTCGATACATGGTCAAGGGCTGGACTCCTGGCGACAAGTCATCTTGGGAGTCCCAGTTGCGTACCCGTTCGCTGACGCAAAATGAGTACAACAGAATCAAATGATCGCTCAGGGGTGCAATATCATGAAAAAAACGTTGATTGGCCCTTTGCTGGGCCTGTTGTTGAGCCTGCTGATCGGTCCGCTGGCAGCGGGCTTCGTTGCCGCGCAAGGTAGCGCACCGGCAGTGCAGTCGATCGACATACTCGATCAAACCCAGGCCGAGCGCAGTGTGACTCAGCCCGGTAACATGGCGCCGGTGTTTCGCGCAATCAAGGAAGGCGGCACGCATTATTCGAGCTTGCCGGCTCTTGAGTCGGGCATGCTGATTCAGCCCAAAGCGCAATTCATCGGGCAGTCTCGCGCTACCACCGCCGGCGAAGCGTGGCGTCAGTATCGCAACGGGCCGCTGACCAACATCGGCGGCTGGTTGATGGTCATCGCTCCGCTGGCGTTGCTGGCTTTCTATCTGGTAGCCGGGCCGATCAAGCTCAAAGGCAAGTTGACTGGTCGCCTGATCGAACGCTTCACCTCGATAGAGCGGCTGGCGCACTGGACTATGGCAATCAGCTTCGTGGTCTTGGCGATCTCCGGCACAATCATGCTGTTTGGAAAGTATGTATTGTTGCCGGTATTTGGTCATACGCTGTTCGGCTGGCTGGCTTACGGTCTGAAGAACGTGCACAACTTCGTGGGCCCGCTTTTCACGCTGTCGATCGTGGTGTTCTTTATCATGTTTGTGAAAAGTAACTTGCCGGAGAAGTCAGACATGCAGTGGATCGCACGCGCTGGTGGAATGATAGGCAAGGGCCATGTCAGCGCAGGTCGTTTCAATGCCGGGGAGAAAATGTGGTTCTGGGGTGGCATGGTGGTGCTGGGCTTGGTTGTTAGCGCATCCGGTCTGGTGCTCGACAAATTGTTGCCTGGCATTCTGTACACGCGCGGCAACATGCAGTTGGCCAGTGTCATCCATATCATCGGCGCAGTGATGGTCGCTTCCGCATCGATGGCGCACATCTACATTGGCAGTGTCGGCATGCAAGGCGCGTATAGCGCGATGCGTACCGGTTACGTCGACGATACCTGGGCCAAGGAACACCATGACTTGTGGTATCAGGATGTGCTGGATGGGAAAGTCGCGCGGGTTCGCACGGAAAAAAAGGAAGCGATGACGGGTAACGCTTCCAAGGCCACTTAACGAGAGATGCACAGATGAAAAAAATATTGTTTTCAATGGTGACCATATTGATTGCAGGTGCGGCTACTGCCAAACTGCCACCATTGTCCGATGAAGCCAAGGTCAAGGCTGCAGAAGCGCAGGCGATAGCGTCGCACCGCGGTACCAAGGTGTTTCCTTATCAGTTGTGCCTGGCGCAAAACAAGGTAGCGGCAAAGTTTGGCAACAAGTCGCAGGCGGTTGCGTTAGGACCTTGTGTCAATCCTGGTTCTTACGTTTCGGCCACCGCAGGTGCATCTGCGGCGGCAGATAAGAAATAGCAGCTGTAGCGCTCCGCGATCAGCATCGATCGTGGAGCGCATTACTGCTTCGCAGTGATATGGCAGGCAGATGTGATGAAAATTGACATTTAACAGGATAAAATCCTTGCCAGCTAGCTGGTGCCTTGCTATAGTTCGCCTCCTCGCTGAAGCAGCGCCAAAATGATCTGGCTGCAAGGCATGGCGGGACATCGGAAACGATGAAAGTTGCAAAAAAGAAGTTGACGAAAAAGACTAAACGCTTCATACTCTTTCTTCT
>JBLHNV010000158.1:0-7157 GCA_047623125.1 Janthinobacterium sp.
TGCGTGATATCCGGCGCAATGTCGACTACCTGGACGACGATCCAATACTTGAATACTTGAACGACTTCGGCAATGTGCTGGTCGAGGCCCTTCCGGGCGCGCGCGGCGAAGCCAGTTTCGACTATCGTTTTTTTGCCGTGCGCGATACCCAGTTGAATGCGTTTGCGTTGCCCGGCGGCTTTATTGCCGTGCACTCGGCGCTGCTGCTGGCGGCCCAGAGCGAATCGGAACTGGCGTCGGTGATGTCGCATGAAATCGGCCATGTGGCGCAGCGCCACATCGCGCGCATGCTGGGACAGCAGCGCCAGGATGCGATGATTCCTCTGGCCGCGGTCGTACTTGCTGCGCTGGCTTCGCGCGCCGGCGGCGATGCGGCGATCGGCGTGTTCGCCGCCGGCCAGGGGCTGGCGATGCAGCGCCAGCTCAATTTCAGCCGCGACGCCGAACGCGAAGCGGACCGCATCGGCTTCCAGATCATGAACGCGGCCGGTTTTGACACCAGTGGCATGGTTGCCTTTTTTGGCCGGATGCAAGCGGCCAGCCGTACCTACAGCGATTTGACGCCAGCCTATTTACTGAGCCATCCGTTGACCACCGAGCGCATCGCCGACATCCAGTCGCGCATTCGTGACATGCCTTACCGGCAGCGTGCCGACGGCCTCGATTTTCATCTGGTGCGAGCCCGGGCCCGCGTGCTGCAAGACGAGTCAGGCCAAGGCCTGAGCAGTGCTGCAGCGGTGTTCGACGAACAGTTGCTGCGCCCGAATCGGCGCGAGGTGGCGGCCGCTCAATACGGGCTGGCGTTCATCGCCTTGAAAAACAACGCTGTAGACAGTGCCCAAACCTGGTTCGACGCGGCGCGGGCAACGGCCTATCCTGCGCCCGATGCCACGGTCTTTAGCAGCGCAGCGGCCACCGGACCCAATGCGATCTTGACCAGCATGGCACTGGACATTGCTCTGGCGCGCGAGCAAAGGCCGGGTGCAGCGCAACAAGCGACCCGGCAAACGCTGATATTGCAGCAGGCGCTGGCGGCGCATTGGCAATTTCCGCGCTCACGCGGGATCGCACGCCAGTATGCCGACGCGATGATCGTGACCCGGCAAGCCGATGACGCGGTACGGTTTCTGCGCGATCAGGTTCAGTTGTATCGCAGCGAGCCAAAACTATACGGCTTGCTGGCAAGGGCCTATGCGGCGCAGGGCAAGATCGCGCCGCAGCATATGGCGCTGGCCGAGTCGTACGCGCTGGGCGGCGCGCTGCTCGCCGCGCTTGAACAGTTGACGCTGGCCCGCAAATCCGGCGATGCATCGTTTTACGACATGTCGATGATCGATGCGCGCGAACGCGCGTTGCAGGCGCGCCGGCGCGATGAAATCAAGGATGGCAAGAAGTAGCGCAAGTGTTCAGTGCGGTGCCGGCATTCGATGGAGTTTCGCAGATGCGCTTCAATGGCAAGAAACAGGTGACGTGTTCAGTGCGGCGCGGGCGTGCGCACAAAGCCGAAATGGCGATCGATGGCGTTGCTGGCGATCGCCTCGATGGCAATGAGCCGCCCGTCGATGCGTAAACCCAGTTCGCCGGCGCCGTCGCTCAGCCAGTTCAGCAAGGCATCATCGCTCACGGCTTGCCCGGCACGTTCGATCTGCCCCAGCACTTGCGCGACATCGCGGTCATCGAGTTGGGCGACGATACTGCCTGCGCGCAAGATCAGCGCTCCGGCATCGCTGAGGAACGCGGCGTCGACATGCGGCATGGGCTGGCCGGTGTGCAGCACGAAGCCTTGTTGTGCATCGCTGCGGCAAATGTATGGCGTCGCCTCCAGGTTGACATACACGCGCTGCGGTCCGTTTTGGAAGAACCAGCAACCGGATGCGTCGTTGTCGTAATTGCGCGCAATGAAAGCCATCAGGGCGACATGGGCGATCTTGTCGCCGGCCAGGTTCAGGTTTTGCGTACGCTCGTCGCGCATGCGCCAATGGCCGCGTGCGTCCAGCGCCAGCCAGCCGTGACAGGCGGGCACGCTGGGCCATTTGGCGATCGCTTGTTTGACGCTGTCATCCATGTTCAATTCCGATTCAAGTGGTGATGGTGGCGTAGCCGGACTGGTCTTGTGGCACGCCGCTGGTCTGATCGCCTTCCAGGAAGTGCATCAGTCGCTGCGGCAACCAGTCCAGGCTGCCCGGCAGTTTGCCGACCACAAAGCCGACGTGGCCGCCAGCCAGAGGATAGTCGAGTTCGACGTTCGGTGCGGCGTGGCGTGGCAAGTGCCGGCCCGGCAGGAAGGGATCGTTTTGCGCATTCAGCACCAGTGTGGGTACGGTAATGTCGTTGAGCACGTGCTTGGCGCTGGCGCGGTCCCAATAGTCTTCGGTGCTACGGTAACCGTGCAGTGGTGCGGTGACAATATTGTCGAAGGCGTACAGGTCGCGCGCGGCCAGCATCGCTGCGCCGTCGAACAAGCCGGGAAATTGCTTCAGCTTGGCAGCGCATTTCGGTTTCAGCGTTTGCAGGAACATCCTGGTGTAAAGCAGGTTGACGCCGCGCGATAGCGTTTTGCCGCCTTGCACCAGATCGAGCGGCGCCGAGATCGAACAGGCGGCATCGACGATCTCGGCCTGATGCTGGGACTCGCCCAGCCAGCGCAACAAGGCGTTGCCGCCCAGCGAGACGCCGGCCACATAAAATTTGCCCTTGGCGCGGGCGTGCAAGCGGCGCACGACCCAGTCGATTTCGGTGGCGTCGCCGGAATGGTAGAACCGAGGTGCGCGGTTTTGTTCGCCCGAGCAACCGCGGAAATGCGGCACAGCGCCCGACCACCCGCGCGCCGCTGCGGCGGCCATCAAGGACTTGGCGTAATGGCTGCCGGACGAGCCTTCGAGTCCGTGGAACAGTACCAGCAATGGTTGTCCCGGCTTGCCGTCGACGAAGTCGACATCGATGAAATCACCATCGGGCGCATCCCAGCGTTCACGCCGGAACGCGACGTCCGGCCTGGCGATGCACAGGGCCGGGTAAATCGTTTGCAGGTGGCCGCTGGGTAGCCAGAATGGCGCGTCGTAGTTCATGCTGGCCTCCGGATTGATCAATGCAGGATTTGCGCTTTCAGATCGGGCTGCGCGCTGCCGGGAGCGGTCGAGGCGTGGTGCAGCACGATGCGCCAGCCGCGTGGTGCCTTGATGTACACGTTGGTGGCGATCAGATGGGTTGCTTCGCCTTTGGCGGCGCCGGAGCTTTCGACGACGGTATGGACCGAACTCATCAGATTGTGGGCTTCGTGCAATTGGGACGGCAGGATATGCAAGCCGCCGCTGGCCAGGATCGTTTGCCACGACGCGCGGATCGCTGCATGGCCGATCAGTCGCGCTCCGCCAGGGTGGATGCAGACGATTTCTTCATCGTCGGCCCAAAGCGCCATCAAGGCGTCGAGATCGGCGCGGTTCAGCGCGTCGTAAAATGCCGCCTCGACTTCTGCGGCACTGCCATTCAACTGCTTTTGAGGTTTCATGCCAGACCTTCCTAGTGGTGGGCGGCGCTAGCGCCCGCTTTCAATCGGTAGGTGGTTCCACAGTACGGACACTTGGCGTCACCATGATGATTAAATTCAATGAATACGCGCGGATGAGATGACCATAACGGCATGGCCGGATTGGGACAGTGGGCCGGCAGATCTTTTTCATCGAGTTCGACCACGGGCGTGGTGGTATTGGTCATCTGCTTGTTCTCCGTGAGGCAAAGGTGGGCGTGGGCTAAAGCAACGATTTTAACGGATTCGCGCAAAGATCAATATTCATCGGTAAAATGACAGTCTGATAATTTCAGAGCCGTCGTCGATTGTTTTTACCCAAACAACTGTGCGCGGCAAGCAAATGACATCCCATTTTTCGCTGCAGGCCCGGTCGTGGTCTCCTTTTTTCATCACAAGTACTGCTGTGGCGCTGCGTTGCCGGGTCATCAGTGACCGCACCAGGCTTGTTGCCGGTTGTTGCAGGAAAACCACATAGATGGGCAAGAGATAGTGCAAAAGATTGAGCCGGATGTGTCGCTGGCGCATCACCAGCCTTCGTGGCGCGCCGGGCTGACGGTCGGCGCGCCCGCGCTGTTCGGCATCGCCGCCTGGGGCTTGGTGGTCGGCATCGCGATGGTCAAGGCTGGCTTGAGCGTGCCGCAAGCGCTGGCGATGACGTTGCTGGTGTTTGCCGGTTCGGCGCAACTCGCTGCGCTGCCGCTGATTGTGGCGCAGGCGCCGATCTGGATCATTTTCATTTCGGCGCTGATGGTCAATCTGCGCTTCGTCATTTTCTCGGCCTTGCTGGCGCCGCATTTCAAGGACTTGCCTTGGCACAAGCGTTTTTTTCTCGGCTATGTGACTGGCGACATGTCGGTTGCGCTATTTCTGCAGCGCTTCCCCGGCGATGCACCGGAACCGGGAAAATTGTCTTACCTGAAAGGTTTGCTGTACTCGAACTGGCTGGCATGGCAAGTCGGGTCGATCGCCGGAATTTTTTTGGGTAGTGCCGTGCCCATCGATTGGGGGCTGGGCTTTGCCGGCACGCTGGCCATCATTTGCATCATGGTACCGATGGTGCAAAACCGTGCGGCGCTGTGTGGCGTGCTGGTCGCCGCTGCGGTCGCCGTGGCCGCTGCCGGCGTACCGTATAAACTCGGTTTGCTGATCGCCGTGATCGTCGGCATGGCCAGTGCGATGGCATTTGAAGAAGGCGCCGAAAAATGGGCGCGCAGCCAGCGTAACAAGCAGCGGGGCAAACATGAGTGACTGGGAAATCTGGGCCACCATCGGCGCTCTGGTGCTGGCCACGGCCACGACCCGCAGCTCATTCTGGCTGATCGGCCACCGGATCAAGATTCCGCGCCGGGTCCATGAAATGCTGCGCTTTGCGCCAGCGTGCGCGCTGGCCGCCATTATCGCGCCCGACCTGTTGCTCGCCGAAGGCCAGATTGAGCTGCAATTGTCGAACTTGAAATTGCTTGCAGGCATCGCGGCGATCGCCTTTTTTTTGCTTTCCCGTAATATGTTGCAAACCATCGTGTTCGGCATGCTTTTTTTTACTGCTTTGCGCTTGCTGCGTTTTTTTTAGCAGACGCGACCGCAGGACCGGTCTGCCATCGATGCTTGCGGTAAAATGGATATTTATATTCATTTAACACTTGGAGCGCCATGTCAGCTGCCTTGAACTTCATCCGCCTGCAAGATTTGATCGCGCAAAATGCGCTGCAGGGCAAGCGCGTTTTCATCCGCGCCGACCTGAACGTGCCGCAAGACGATGCCGGTAATATTACCGAAGATACCCGCATCCGCGCATCGGTGCCGGCAATCCGCGCCGCGCTGGACGCCGGCGCTTGCGTGATGGTGAGTTCGCATCTTGGTCGTCCGACCGAGGGTGAATTCAAGCCTGCCGACAGTCTGGCGCCGGTCGCCTCGCGTCTGGCCGAGTTGCTCGGCCAGAGCGTTGAATTGAAGCAGGATTGGATTGATGGTGCCGGCCTGGCAGCGCTGCAGCCGGGGCAGGTGGTGTTGCTGGAAAACGTGCGCGTCAACCGCGGCGAAAAGAAAAACAGCGACGCACTGGCGCAAAAGATGGCCCAGTTGTGCGATATTTATGTCAACGATGCGTTCGGTACGGCGCACCGCGCCGAAGCGAGTACGCACGGCATCGCCAAGTTCGCTCCAGTAGCCTGCGCCGGCCCGCTGCTGGCTGCTGAGCTCGACGCGCTGGGTAGGGCGTTGGGCGCCCCTGCGCGTCCGTTGCTGGCCATTGTCGCCGGCTCTAAAGTATCTTCCAAGCTGTCGATTCTGCGGGCGCTGGCCGACAAGGTCGATCAGTTGATCGTTGGCGGCGGCATCGCCAACACGTTCATGAAAGCGGTCGGCTTGAACATCGGAAAATCACTGGTGGAAGCGGATCTGGTAGAAGAAGCGAAAGCGATCATTGATATCATGGCTGTGCGCGGCGCTCAGGTGCCTATCCCGATCGATGTGGTGTGCGCCAAGGAATTTTCGCCGACGGCCGTAGCGACCGTCAAGAACGTGGCCGACGTGGCCGACGATGACATGATTCTCGACATCGGCCCGCAGACGGCGGCTTTGCTGGCGGCGCAAATCGCGCAAGCGGGCACCATCGTCTGGAACGGACCGGTCGGCGTGTTCGAGTTCGACCAGTTCGGCAGCGGTACCAAGACGCTGGCGCTGGCGATTGCCGCAGCTCCGGCGTTTTCGATCGCCGGCGGCGGCGATACGCTGGCCGCGATCGCCAAATACGATATTGCCGACAAGATCAGCTATATCTCGACCGGCGGTGGTGCTTTCCTGGAATTTTTGGAAGGCAAGACACTGCCGGCTGTCGAAATCCTGATCCAGCGCGCCAGCACGTAGCAAGAGTAAGCAAGAGTAAGCAAAAATAAGTAAAAGTAAGCAGAAAGCGGCAAGAAGAGGCGACATCCTGCATTCCGGCGCGGCCAGTCCGCGCGCTGTTCAGTTGACCCATTTACGTCCAAGGAATTCCATGTTCCGTGCTACAAAAATTGTTGCAACCGTCGGCCCGGCATCGTCCGATCTGGCGACGCTGGTCCGCATGATCCGAGCCGGCGTCAATGTTGTGCGCCTGAATTTTTCGCATGGCAGTGCGCAAGATCATATCGATCGCGCCGCTCTGGTGCGGCAGGCGGCGGCGCAGTGTGATCGCGAAGTGGCGATCATGGCGGACATGCAGGGGCCGAAAATTCGGGTTGGCAAGTTTGAAGGTGGCAAGATCGAACTGGTTGGCGGCGACAAGTTCATCCTCGACGCAAAGTGGGGCGAGAATGGCGAGTTGGGCAATCAGGGCAAGGTCGGCCTCGATTACAAGTCGCTGCCGCGCGATGTGCGGCCCGCCGACGTGCTGCTGCTCAACGATGGCTTGATCGTGCTGGTCATTGACAAGGTCATTGGCAGCGAGATCCACACGACGGTCAAGATCGGCGGCGAACTCTCCAACAACAAGGGCATCAATCGCCAGGGTGGCGGCTTGACGGCGCCGGCGCTGACCGCAAAGGACATGGAAGACATCAAGACGGCGATGAGTTTTCAGGCGGATTACCTGGCGATCTCGTTTCCAAAAAGTGCGACGGACATGGAAATGGCGCGTCAACTGGCCAAC
>JBLHNV010000159.1:0-7140 GCA_047623125.1 Janthinobacterium sp.
ACATCGGTCAGCCTGGCATCGACGGCACCGGTATTGCGTATCGCAAGATACCTCTTGTCCTCTTTTTTGACGATGTGCCAAGCCAGTTCCGGCTGCGTCGCCAGCAGCGGATCTTGCCCGTCCTTGTGCTGTACTATCCCTTTGCCATTGACGAACAGCGGCACCGAATAGCGCATCTGCAGCTGCACGCCCATCGCGCTGCCGTTGCCGCTGCCGGCACCCGGTACTGCCGGCAATTCATCGATCAACAGCCGGTACGCCTTTTGCTCGCCTGCCAAAGGCGGCACGAGGCTGGTCAGGCGTATCAATTGCTTTTGCCCGGCAGGGATAACCGCAAAGGGCGGACTGGCGATCAACCGGCTTTGCGCATGGTAATTCTCAGTGCCTTCCTTTTGTTCCCAGGCCAGCGCGCGAATCTGGATCGTCATCGGCTGCGTGCCGCGATTTTCCAGCCATAGAGCGCTGGCGCTCTTGCCATCTTCAATGACAGGGTCGAGCGGCCAGATCGCGACCGGCGTCGCCGCATGCGCTGCGGTGCAGATCGCCAGCACTGTCGACAGCAAGATCAGACTGCGGCGCGCATTATGACAGAGTGCCAAAATCATTCAAATTCTCCTGATCAACATACGATGAACCCTGCAACTCATTACCAACTCATTGCCAACTCATTGCCAACTCGCCACCGACCCGGTTACCAGCTCAATGTGACCGCGATCACATCGGAATACGCACCGGCGGCATGCGTGCCATCGAGCGTCGCCACGCCAAACAGTGGCAGGAACGACAGAGCACCACCGGCAGCGAGCGGCACCGGTGTTGCAACGCCTGCCGCCAATGGATAGATGTGGGCCGCATCGCTGTACATGGCATACGGCACGAAGCCGGTATTGCCGGCATTGGCCAGACGCCGCTGCGATGCCGACGCATGATTGCCGGCGCCCAGCGTGACGCTCAGCGCCAGACCCGGCGTACACTGAAATACAACCGCCGCCGTGCCGGCAGTGACTGCGGCGCCAAGTTCGCCGATCAGGACCGATGGCTGTACGCCAAAATCGAGCAGACCGAAATCTAGGCCAGTGGTCTGGCCCGGATCCAACGCGATGACGCAACCGGCCTTGATTTCCGCCGTGACCAGCATGGCCTTGATGGCCGTGACGGGATCAGCCAGCACCACACCCGGGATGGCCAGCCAGGCAATGGCCAGCAACATGGATGACAACCATCGATACTGCCACTTTAAGCAACGCCGCACCATGGACACTTACCAGCTGATGGTTACTGCCAGCGTATCGGTATAGGTTCCGGCTGCCAGCCCGGTGGCAGTGGTTCTGTTGATCTTGCCAAAGAAAGGCACGGCAGTAGACCCGGAAACGGGGACGCTGGAACCCAGCGCCGGGTATGGCACTGTGCCCCCATCGGTGGGATACACATCATAGTTGATCACGTCGGTAGTGCTGCTGCCGATCGACATTGCGCGGGTGCCCGTTGTGCCGTTAGCAATACCGCCAGCCAAACCAGCAGCATGCTGACCAAGGTCGACGGCGACGGTGACGCCAGTGATCCCTGCTGAGCAGGTCAGCGATAACCCGCCTGCCAAAGTACTATTGACAGCGCCGGTGAAGGTCGACGGTTGCGTGCCAAAATCAAGCATGCCGAAATCAAGGCCCGACGTCGCGGTCTGACCGGTGATAAGGCATGCCGATTCCAGAACCAACTGCGACTGCAGCGTGCCCGCCAGCTGGGCCTGGGCCTGGCCCGTTGCCATCATCATGGTTGCGCTTGCCGCGGCCAATGTCACCAATTTTGCTGTTTTCATCATTTCTCCATCGATTTTTGCATTAGATTCTTAATTCAACAAGGCAGCAACAACCGGATTACGGACAGCGCAAAGTTCAAGATTGCGCCGTCCAGGCCGCTGTCTTCCCATTCAATCCGCGCCACCCCTTTGTTGAACCACTGCCGAAATAGTAGCGCTGTTACTTCATCAATTTGTTTACCCAGGTAAATTGTTGTATATAGTAAACAATCATTTATATATAGATAAACGCTCGTGATTTTAATATTGCATAAGTCTTTTTCTTGATGTAGATTAATTGTGTTCGTGCAGATGTTTCCACATAAAAATTTCTCAAGAAGAATATACATTACCACAAAGAAAGTTTCTTATTAAAAATATATATTCTCAAGAAGAAAGTTTTTTGGGGTAATACTTATTTTTCCAGGTGCATTTATTGCCTGCTTTTTTTATCGGACAAAGATGGCTCTGCCAATGAAGGCCGCGAAATGGTGTGAAATTGACTATTTTTCAAAGCCGTGCCCGGCAGACATCCGATGCTATATATTCTTTATAAAAACAATGCAGCCCTGTATTGCATGGCACTCGATAAAAACAATACATAGATGTCTTGAAAAATTTTTTCTCATATAGTGTCACGCTGTCTGGCGCGTGGAATGAAAGGGGCAATTGGCAATGGCGGCCTATGGGCGATGACTTTATCGACGCCATTTATTCTTTATAGAAACAATGCAACTCTGTATTGCATGGCCTCGATAAAAACAATGCATGGATGTCTTGAAAAATCTTCTTTCATCTAATGCTACGCGGTCCGGCCTTTGGAATGAGGGTGGCAATTGGCGATGGTCGCCTTTGGGCGATCGCTTTATCAAGCCATTTATTCTTTATAAAAACAATGCAGTCCTGTATTGCATGGCACTCGATAAAAACAATGCATAGATGTCTTGAAAAATTTTCTCTCATACAATGCCACGCTGTCTGGTGTTTGGAATGAGGTTGGCAATTGGCGATGGCCGCCTTTGGGCGATGGCTTTATCGACGCCATTTATTTTTTATAGAAACAATGCAGCTCTGTATTGCATGGCACTCGATAAAAACAATGCATAGATGTCTTGAAAAATTTTCTCTCATACAATGCCACGCTGTCTGGCGCTTGGAATGAGGGGGAGGAGCAATTGGCGCTGGCCGCCTTTTGGCAGCGGCGTCATCGACGCCATCCATGCCGTTCGGACAATCGGGCTTGGTCGATTTTTGCATCGACCGCTTCTGGCGCGACGGTAAAAAAAGTATGCGCAATCGGCCATGCACTGTCTGCGCATGGATGGCAGCGGATCCATGCTTGTACCGTAGGGAAATTATTATATATAATGCAAAGAAGACCGCTCGGCGCAGCGGCACTGATCAGATTTTGCCGCAGCATGCAGGCGACTTTCTGGGTATTCTGGCCATCAGGGCAAGCCCAAGCCGGGCCAATTTGGATCGATTGCGCGCGCCAGGACCAGTTCGACTTACAATAATCACCCTCGGCGCCACCGGCATGCACCGGGCCGCTACATTGCACCCTACATGGATGAAATACCCCCTGATGAATCATTTTTGGAGCGATGGCTTGAGCGAACTTGCGCCCTATGTGCCCGGCGAGCAAGTTGCTGGCGCAGCATGGAGCAAACTCAATACCAATGAAAACCCCTACCCTCCTTCGCCTTATGTTCTGGCAGCGATACGCGCGGCGGCTGATGACGATTTGCGCCTGTATCCGGACCCGGACAGCAGCGCGCTGAAACAGGCAATCGCGCAACTGCATGGCGTGGCCAGCAATCAGGTCTTCGTCGGCAATGGGTCGGACGAGGTGCTCGCGCATGCCTGGCGCGCGCTGTTGCGGCATGCGCTGCCGATTCTGTTCCCGGACATCAGCTACAGCTTTTACCCGGTATATTGCAAGCTGCACGACATCGCCAGCACGACAGTGGCGCTCGATGCGCAATTCAAGGTGCGCATCGACGACTATCTGGTACCCAATGGCGGCATCGTGCTGCCCAACCCGAATGCCCCCACCGGCTGCGCGCTGGCGCTTGGCGAAATCCGCCGCCTGCTTGCGGGCAACCCTGATTCGGTGGTCATCATCGATGAAGCGTATGTCGATTTCGGCGCCGATTCGGCACTCCCTCTGGTGGCCGAATTTCCCAATCTGCTGGTGATCCAGACCTTGTCCAAGTCGCGCTCGCTGGCCGGTCTGCGAGTCGGATTCGCCATCGGCCACCCGGCGCTGATCGAAGCCCTGGAGCGGGTCAAGGGCAGCTTCAATTCCTATCCGCTGGACCGGATCGCGAGCGCCGGCGCAGTGGCGGCGATACAGGATCTGGCCCATTTCGACAGCACCTGCGCGCGCGTGATCGCAAGCCGCGAACAGATGGCGGCAGAACTCGATGGCCTCGGCTTCGAGGTCTTGCCATCGAAAGCCAATTTTCTTTTCGTACGCCATCCACAGCACGATGCGCAGCAACTTCAGGCAGCGCTGCGCGAACGCCACATCCTGGTGCGCCATTTCCGCAAGCCGCGCATCGATCAATTCCTGCGCATCTCGATCGGCACCGAGCTACAGTGCCGGGCGCTGGTCGACACATGCAAGGCGTTGCTGGCGTAAAAGACACGCGCAGCGCGGCGCCGGAATCGAGCGCCGCGACGGACAGGAAAGACCCAACAGCCTGATGCGGCGCTGTGACTGGCAATAAAAAAGCAGCCGAAGCTGCTTTTTTATTGTATTGCCATGATGCTTGATGCTTTAATGCCTGCCGCGCAACTTCGCGATCGCAGCCAACTGGCCGATGGCGCTGGCCAGTTCGGCTTGCGCTTTTGCGTAGTCGATCTTCGATTCATTGCTCAGCATTGCGTCTTCCGCCTGCTTCTTGGCAGCGACCGCTTTTGCTTCGTCCAGATCCTTGCCGCGAATCGCGGTGTCGGCCAGCACGGTGACCGAAGTCGGCTGCACTTCCAGCATGCCGCCGGCGACGAAGACAAATTCTTCTTCGGCCTGACCGACAACCTTGATGCGCACCGCGCCCGGACGGATGCGGGTGATCAATGGCGTGTGCCGGGGATAAATTCCCAGTTCGCCCGATTCACCCGGCAACGCGATAAACTCCGCTTCGCCCGAAAAAATCAGCGCTTCGGCCGAAACCACGTCGACGTGAATTGTGTTTGCCATGTGTATCCTATCGGGTTGAAGAACCCCGCCTTGACGGCAGGGTCACGCCCAGACTTAATGTTGATCAATCAGATCAGTTAAGTTTCTTGGCTTTTTCGATGGCTTCTTCGATCGTGCCGACCATGTAGAACGCTTGCTCTGGCAGGTGATCAAGTTCACCGGAATCGATCATCTTGAAGCCCTTGATCGTATCTTTCAGTGAAACGTATTTACCTGGCGAACCGGTAAACACTTCAGCGACGTGGAACGGCTGCGACAGGAAACGCTGCATTTTACGTGCGCGCGCGACCAGCAGTTTGTCTTCCGGTGCCAATTCGTCCATACCCAGAATCGCGATAATGTCGCGCAATTCCTTGTAGCGTTGCAAGGTCATCTGGACAGCGCGGGCGGTGTCGTAGTGTTCCTGACCGACGACGAGCGGATCGAGCTGGCGCGATGTCGAATCGAGTGGATCGACCGCCGGGTAGATACCCAGCGAAGCGATGTCACGCGACAGTGCGACGGTCGAATCGAGATGGCCGAAAGTGGTTGCTGGCGACGGATCGGTGTAATCATCGGCAGGAACGTAGACGGCCTGGATCGACGTGATCGAACCGGTCTTGGTCGAGGTGATGCGCTCTTGCAAGCGGCCCATCTCTTCGGCCAGCGTTGGCTGGTAACCCACAGCCGACGGCATACGGCCGAGCAGCGCCGATACTTCGGTACCGGCCAGCGTGAAGCGGTAGATGTTGTCGACGAAGAACAAAACGTCCTTGCCTTCATCACGGAACGATTCGGCGATCGTCAGGCCAGTCAGCGCGACGCGCAGACGGTTGCCCGGCGGTTCATTCATCTGGCCGTAAACCATCGCGACCTTCGAATTTTCCGGATTTTCCAGATCGACCACTTTGGCGTCAGCCATCTCGTGATAGAAGTCATTACCTTCGCGCGTACGCTCGCCGACACCGGCAAACACGGAAACACCCGAGTGCGCCTTGGCAATGTTGTTGATCAATTCCATCATGTTGACGGTCTTGCCGACACCAGCGCCGCCGAACAGGCCGACTTTACCACCCTTGGCGAACGGACAGATCAGGTCGATGACCTTGATGCCGGTTTCCAGCAATTCCTGCGATGGCGACAATTCGTCGTACGCAGGCGGTTTACGGTGGATCGATGCAGTTTGCTCTTGCGAGACAGGACCGCATTCGTCGATCGGATTGCCCAGCACGTCCATGATGCGACCGAGCGTTGCTTTGCCGACCGGAACCATGATAGGTTTGCCGGTGCTTTGGATCGTCATGCCGCGACGCAATCCATCGGAGGTACCCAGCGCGATGGTACGGACTACGCCGTCGCCCAATTGCTGTTGCACTTCCAGGGTCAGCTCGGAGCCTTCCATCTTCAATGCGTCGTAGATCTTAGGCATCGCATTGCGCGGAAACTCAACGTCCACAACAGCGCCGATACACTGAACGATTTTGCCATCAGCCATGTTCGTTCCTTCAAATAAGTTAATTTTGTTTAAACCGCAGCCGCACCGGCGACGATCTCTGAGAGTTCTTTTGTAATCGCGGCTTGGCGGGTCTTGTTGTAGATCAGCTTCAACTCGCCGATGACAC
The DNA here is from genome assembly GCA_047623125.1 of Janthinobacterium sp. GTDB lineage: Bacteria > Pseudomonadota > Gammaproteobacteria > Burkholderiales > Burkholderiaceae_D > Janthinobacterium. Next base: position 6,602 of record JBLHNV010000159.1, read on the forward strand.
TGCCGGCGTTGTCGCTCGCCGACTTCATCGCCACCATCCGCGCCGATTGCTCGGACGCCAGATTTTCAGACACCGACTGGTACACCAACGCTTCAACATAGCGCTCCAGCAATTCATCGATCACCGATTGTGCATCCGGCTCATAAATGTAATCCCACGAATGGTTACCTTTATCACCTTGCATCTTTTCGGCCGACAGTGGCAGCAACTGCTCCATCATCGGCTCTTGCTTCATCGTGTTGATGAACTTGGTGTAGCACAGGTAGACTGCATCGAGCTTGCCGGACTGGAATTCTTCGAGCATGACCTTGACTGGTCCGATCAGTTTTTCCAGTTGCGGCGTGTCGCCGATTTGCGTCACTTGCGCGACGATCTTGACGCCAACCCGATTCAAAAAACCCAATCCCTTGTTACCAATCGCGACAGCACTAATCTTGTTGCCAGCCGCTTCCAGCTCGCGCGCTTTGGCCGTGACCTGGCGCAGCACGTTGGTATTCAAGCCGCCGCACAAACCTTTGTCGGTTGTGACGACGATGAAA
>JBLHNV010000160.1:0-7138 GCA_047623125.1 Janthinobacterium sp.
GCGATGCAAGATGCCGCAAAGCCAACGCTGCTGCGCATACTCGGGCCCAATTGCGTCGGCTTGCTGGTGCCGGGCATCGGCTTGAACGCCAGCTTCGCGCATACCGGCGCCTTACCGGGCAAACTCGCCTTTGCATCGCAATCGGGGGCGCTGGTGACTGGCGTGCTGGACTGGGCAAAATCGCGCAATATCGGCTTTTCGAAATTCATCTCGATGGGCGAAAGCGCCGATGTCGATTTTGGCGACGTACTCGATTACCTGGCCAGCGATGCCGATACCGAGGCAATCTTGTTATACATCGAAGATGTCCGGGGAGCGCGCAAATTCATGTCGGCGGCGCGCGCCGCCGCGCGCAACAAGCCGGTGCTGGTGATCAAGGCCGGCCGCGCAGCCGAAGGCGCCAAGGCGGCCGCATCGCATACCGGCGCACTGGCCGGCCTTGATGCGGTCTACGATGCCGCGATCAGACGCGCCGGCATGCTGCGCGTGTTTTCGACCGAAGACTTGTTCAGCGCCGTCGAAACGCTGGCCCATGCGCATCCGCTGCGCGGCGAACGGCTGACGATCATGACCAATGGCGGCGGACCGGGCGTGATGGCAACCGATGCGTTGATCAGCCTGCAAGGCTGCATGGCCAGTCTGTCGCCCGATGCCGTGCAACAACTTGACGCGATCTTGCCATCAACCTGGTCGGGCGCCAATCCGGTCGATATCATCGGCGATGCGCCGATAGAGCGCTATCTGGCGACGCTGGAAGTGTTGCTGCAAAATCCGCAATCGGATGCCGTGCTGTTTATTCATGCACCGACTGCGATCGTGCCCAGCGCCGCGATCGCGACCGCGCTGGCGCCGCTGGCGGCAGCCAACCGCGTCATCGCTTGCTGGCTGGGCGGCGCGGCGGTGGCCGAGGCGCGCCATATTTTCTCCAGCGCCGGGATTCCTACCTACGATACGCCGGAAGAAGCGGTGCACGGTTTCATGCAGATGGTCCAGTTCCGGCGCAACCAGAATCTGCTGATGGAAGTGCCGCCTTCGGTCGCAGGCGAATTCACGCTTGACCGCGCCGCCGCGCAAGCGATCGTGCAGCGCGCGCTGGCCACTGGCAACGCCATCTTGTCGGAACCCGATACCAAGCAAATACTGGCCGCCTACGACATACCGGTCGTCGCCACACGCTGCGCCGCAACGGTCGATGCGGCAATCTTGTGCGCGCAGGAAATCGGATTCCCGGTCGCGCTCAAGATTTTATCGCCGGACATCAGCCACAAATCCGATGTCGGCGGCGTTGTGCTCGACCTGGAAACGCCGCAGGCGCTGCGCGCGGCCGCCAAGGCGATGCATCAACGCCTGCAGCAGCTCAATCCGGATGCGCGGCTAGAGGGATTTTCAGTGCAAGCGATGGCGCGCTGGCCCGGTGCGCAAGAGCTGATCATCGGCGTCACGACCGATCCGGTGTTCGGCCCGGTGATCCTGTTTGGCCAGGGTGGCGTCGCTGTCGAAGTGACCGATGACCGCGCGCTGGGCTTGCCACCGCTGAACATGGTGCTGGCAAACGACATGATCAGCCGCACGCGGGTATCGAAATTACTGGCCGGATACCGCAACCAGCGGGCCGCTGATCTCGATGCGATTTGCCACACACTGATCAAGATATCGCAACTGGTGACTGACCTGCCCGAAGTGATGGAGCTCGATATCAATCCGCTGCTGGCTGATAGCCGTGGCGTGATTGCGCTCGATGCACGCATGCGCATTGCCAAGGCTGCCAACGCGGGGCTGGACCGGCTCGCGATCCGGCCCTATCCGCAGCAATGGGAACAATGGGTCACGTGGCAAGATGCAGCGCTGCTGCTGCGACCGATCAAGCCGGAAGACGGCGCCCAGCACCGCGCCTTTTTTGCCGCGCTGGATCCGGAAGATGTGCGCTACCGGATGTTCATCCGCCAGAACCAATTGCCGCCATCGCAACTGGCACGCCTGACGCAGATCGACTACGATCGCGAGATCGCGTTCATCGCCACCAGGCAGGTAGACGGTCACGCCAGCGGTGCCGAGGCCAAATGGGAAACACTGGGCGTGGCGCGCGCGATCGCCGACCCGGATAACATGACGGCCGAGTTCGCCATCATCGTGCGCTCCGACTTGAAGTCGCACGGTCTGGGGCGCATGCTGATGACGCGCCTGATCGATTATTGCCGCCAGCGCGGCACGGCGCAGATCACGGGCCAGGCCCTGAGCCACAACCTGCGCGTGCTGAACCTGGTGCGCAGTCTGGGCTTTACGGTCAATAGCGACGATGCCGAACCCGGCACCATGCAATTGCGGCTCGATCTGACATCGGACAAAACGCCGGCACACAAGGCACCGTAAATCGCACCGCAGTGCCATCAGCTCAGTGACCTCGGCGCAGTCAGAGGGTCAGCGGGTCAGCGATGGCAAGCCAAAGCCCATGCCACGTGTTCGCGCACCAGTTCCGACGAATCCGCCTGGCGCGCAGTCAGGGCCGCGATGATGTCAGGTGCGCCCTTGGCCTGCGTTGCCGCATTGCCGAGCCCGACCGCGAGATTGCGCAACCAGCGCTGATGGCCGATGCGGCGTATCGCGCTGCCTTCCATGTTGCGCAAGAATTCGGCCTCGCTCCAGCCGAACAGTGTGATCAGCGCGGCGCTGCCCAGACCATGGCGCTCGTCGAAGTCCGGCAGCACCGCACGCTGCGCAAACTTATTCCAGGGACAGACGGTCTGGCAATCGTCGCAGCCATACACGCGGTTGCCGATCAACGGGCGCAGCTCAAGCGGTATGCTGCCTTTCAATTCGATCGTCAGGTAAGATATGCAGCGCCGCGCATCGAGCCGGTGCGGTCCCAGGATGGCCTGGGTCGGACACACCGTAATGCACGCCTGGCATGCGCCGCAATGGCTGGTAGTCGGGGCATCGACCGGCAGCGCCAGGTCGAGCAAGATCTCGCCCAGGAAAAACATCGATCCGGCGTTGCGGTTGAGCAGCAGCGTATGTTTGCCGCGCCAGCCCAGTCCGGCTTTTTCGGCCAGCGCCTGCTCCATCACCGGGGCCGAGTCGCTGAACACGCGATAGCCAAATTCACCGACCTCGCCGCGTATCCGCTCGGCCAATTGCTGCAGCCGCGCGCGCACCACCTTGTGATAATCGCGACCACGCGCATAGAGCGAAATCACTGCTGCATGCGGGTCTTCAAGGCGCGCGGTTTCATGCTCGCGCCAGTCAGGGTCCAGATCGGCAGGCAGATAATCGATGCGCACGCTGATCGAGCGCACGACGCCCGGCACCAGTTGCGCCGGACGGGCGCGCATCATGCCATGGCTGGCCATGTAATCCATCTCACCGTGAAAATTGGCCGCCAGCCACTGCTGCAAACCGGCCTCGGCGTGCGTCAGGTCGACGTCGGCGATGCCCACATCGGCAAAACCGAGTTCAATGCCCCAGCGCTTGATGGTGCGCGCCAGTTCGGCCAGATAGGGTTCAGACAGTTGGGATGGATAGTTGACATGCTCGGACATCGGCTTGGCCTGCGATTACAAGGTTACAATGGCGTGCGCCAGGCTTGGCGACGATAAACTCAAGATCAACCATTCTATTCGATGCCGCACTTCAAAGCCCACCTCCAAGATGAAGCAGGCACTGCCGCACTCGGCGCCGCACTGGCGCGCGCGCTGGTGCCGGGCCTGGCGATTTACCTGCACGGCGACCTTGGCGCCGGCAAGACCGCACTCACACGTGCGCTGCTGCACGCGGCCGGCTATGTCGGCCCGGTCAAAAGCCCGACCTATACGCTGGCCGAACCATACGATATCTGGCTCGGTGCACGCCATGTCAGGGTGATCCATTTCGACCTGTACCGAATGGGTAGCGCGGAAGAGTTTCTCGACGCCGGTTTCCGAGAAGATTTCAATGGCGACAACATCTGCATCATAGAATGGCCAGAAAATGCCGAACAGGTCTTGCCGGCGGCCGATTTGGATGTGTTTTTAAGCGTGGCGGGCGATGGACGTGATGTAGAATTGCAAGCGTCATCTGTTCTGGGTCAGTCATGTCTTCACCACTTTACCTTCGCGCCGAACCTGTGAGCGCGATCAAACGCCGCACGGTACTCAAGGCCGGCGCCACACTGCTGTTGTCCGTGTTTGGGCCATTGCCGGCGCGTGCGGCCCAGATTTTAGCGGTACGGGTCTGGCCCGCCCAGGACTACACGCGCGTCACGCTGGAAAACGACAGCATACTGAAAGTGACCCACTTCATCGTCAAGGACCCGGAACGCCTGGTGGTCGACATCGACGGACTCGAACTCAGTGCGACGCTGAAGGGACTGGTCGCCAAGATCCAGTCCGGCGACCCTTACATCCGGCAAGTGCGGGTGGGCCAGAACCGGCCCAACGTGGTGCGCCTGGTGTTCGATCTGAAGGAAGAAATCACGCCACAAGTGTTCACGCTAAAGCCGGTGGACACCTACCAGCATCGGCTGATCTTCGACCTGTATCCGGTCAAGCAGCGCGATTTGATCGCCGAGATGTTCGAAAGCGGCAACTGGTCGACCGACAGGACGTTGGTCCCGATACCGCCAACCCCACCTCAGGCGTTGCCCTGGCCCAAACCCGACATCGCCGTGCTGCCGAAGTCCGAACCGCGGCCCCTGGTGCCGGGTTCCCAGGTGCTGCGCCTGATCACCATCGCACTCGATCCGGGCCATGGCGGCGAAGATCCGGGCGCCATCGGCGCCAAAGGCAGCCACGAAAAAGATGTGGTGCTGGCGATCGCGAAGCGCCTCAAGATCAAGATAGAAGAACAGCCCAACATGCGCGTGATGCTGACGCGCGACGGCGACTTCTTCGTGCCGCTGCATATGCGCGTCGCCAAAGCGCGCAGAGCACAAGCAGATCTGTTCGTATCGATCCACGCCGACGCGTTCGTCAAGCCGACCGCGCGCGGCGCATCGGTCTTTGTGCTGTCCGAAAAAGGCGCCACGTCAAGCGCGGCGCGCTGGCTGGCAAACAAGGAAAACCGGGCCGATCTGATCGGCGGCGCCAATATTCAGGGCCAAGACCAGCAACTGGCCGGCGTGCTGTTCGACTTGTCGACGACAGCTCAGATCAACGACAGCCTGAAATTGGGCAAGGCCGTGCTGGGCGAGATCGGCCACATCAACCGTTTGCACAAGAGCACGGTAGAGCAAGCCGGATTCGCGGTACTGAAAGCGCCCGACATCCCTTCGATCCTGATCGAAACCGCCTTCATTTCGAATCCGGAAGAGGAAGAAAAATTGAACGATAATGGCTACCAGGATGAAATCGCCGAGGCCATCATGAGGGGTATCACGAGCTACTTCGCCAAGAATCCACCGCTGGCAAAAAGCCGTCAGACTTGATCCGGAAAGAAGCAGCAGCAATGACAGCAGCGACGATGTGCGAATTTGGCAAGCTGCCAGCGGTGTGCATCACGGCGCCCGATGGCGCAGAAGCGATCGTTACCTTGTACGGCGCCCACTTGGTGTCGTGGAAGTCCAGCGATGGCCAGCAACGCCTGTTTTGCAGCGCAAAATCCAGGCTCGATGGCAGCGGCGCGATCCGCGGCGGAATGCCGGTCATCTTCCCGCAGTTTGGCGAGCGCGGCAACGGATTGCGGCACGGCTTTGCCCGCATCTGCCACTGGCGCCTGGAAGACAGCGGACAGCATGGCGACGCGGGTTACGCCCAATTCTGCCTGAGTGCAGCCGATCTGCCTTTGACACTGGCATGCGCCTGGCCATTTGAATTTACGTTGCAGTTGCGCATCGCGCTGTATGCCGATGAACTCGATGTCTCGCTCACCGTGCGCAACAATGGCGCGCGCGCCTTTCCTTTTTCAGCGGCGCTGCATACCTATTACCTGATCGACAGTCTGGACCAGGCCAGCCTGAACGGCTTGCAACATGTGCGCTTCACGGACCAGGATCAGCGCGTCGCGCTGCAGGACGAAGAGGCGCTGCACTTCAACAGCAAGCTGGACCGGATCTACTGTCAGGTGCCCGGCGCCGTCACATTAAATAGCGGCGCGGGCGTCGTCAGCGTCAGGCAGGAGGGGTTTACCGATGTCGTCGTGTGGAACCCGGGCGCCGCAGATGCTTGCGCGCTGCTTGATCTGGCCGACGACGAATACCGCCAATTCATCTGCGTCGAACCGGCGCTGATCGAACCGGACTTGCTGGCGCCGGGGACCCAATGGACCGGCCGCCAGCGCACTCAGGGCAAAGGGTAACCCGGCCACGCCCGGACCGATTCGCGCTGTAGAGATGAATGCTGATTTGAGCGCCTGACGCAGATACCGATCGGCGGCTGGCGCAGTGGCACTATCGACTCATGCCCGATTCATCATCCGCTTCGAGAACTTCCACAGGGCGCCGACAGCAACGGGCACCACGGCGGCGCTGACACCGACCAGCACGATAGTCGTCAGGTGATCGCGCACGACCGGGATATTGCCGAAGAAATAACCTGCGGTCACCAGACTGACCACCCACAATACGGCGCCGGTAATGTTATAGAACTGGAAGCGGCCATGCGTCATGTCGGAAATACCGGCCACGAACGGCGCGAAGGTGCGCACCACCGGCACGAAGCGGGCCAGGATGATGGTTTTTCCACCATGCTTTTCGAAAAATGTGTGGGTGCGGCGCAGCGCATCCTTGTTGACCCATTTATAGTCGTGCGTAAAGACCTTTTGCCCGATCGCTTCGCCGATCCAGTAATTGAGCGTATTGCCACTGACGGCCGCGACGATCAGCAAGAAGATCAGCAAGCCCAGATCCATCTGCCCGGTCGCGCAAAAAGCGCCGGCGATGAACAGCAGCGTGTCGCCAGGGAAGAAAAACAGCACAACAAGGCCGGTTTCGCAAAAAATAATCGCGAACAATACCGCATAGACATACAGTCCGTATTGTTCTAGCAACATACCAAGAGTCTTGTCGACATGCAAGATCATGTCGAAAAATTGCATAAGGTCCATAATTATTCCATAAAGGTTGCCGCAGAATCATACACCACGATAGTGATAAATCTGCCAATTTGGCCTGACATGAAGACAATATTTGGCAATGCAACGTGCGCGCCGCGGCAATGGAAGGCGCAGT
>JBLHNV010000161.1:0-7138 GCA_047623125.1 Janthinobacterium sp.
ATCGGGCGCGGGCGCGCCCAACAGCGCAGTGGCCGCATCCGCCTCCAGCCAGCGGGCAAACTGCGGCGGATGCTGCCAGCGCGCCGCGATCCGGCGCTGCACCTGCGCATGAAGCGGGTCGCGCGCCAGTTGCAGCACGCCGCAGCGCGTGGCGGGCACACCCAGACGCTCCCATTGCCGCAGCGCGAACAGATAGGCTGCCCGGGACAGCCGCGTTGCCGGATTGTCGTCTTGCGACACTTGTGGCATGAAGATGCCTGCCACGTTGCCGGAAGCTTCCTGCGCGGCTGCGCGGTGGCGTTCGATCAACGTCACTTGCCAGCCGCGCGCGCTCAAGCGCTCGCACGCGCAAGCGCCGGCCAGTCCGGCGCCGATGACGATCGCATGACGCTGGACTGGCCGCGTTGATGGGGCTGGCCTGGGCTGGCGACCGGCAAAGGTGGCATACACCGCATCGGTGCCTGCCAGCGCACTGCACACGAAGCCGGCCGCATTGAGCGCCGGCGCCTGCGCGAAGGACGCCACCAGCGCGGCGCCGGGCGCCGCCAGCCGGGCCAGCCGGGTTGCCGGACAGCTTGAAGTGACTGAAGTTGCCGCGTCAAGCCCGTCGAGCCAGAAGAAGTCGATGCGCGCATCGACCTGGGCCAGGCAGGCATCCGGTGCGCCGAACATCAGATCCAGCGTGACGCCACCCTGCTCCAGCGCGATCCGGTGCCATCCCGGCACGGCAGGCGGCCACATTGCGCGCAACGCTGGCGGCATGTCATCGGGTACCGCCCCGGCCCCGACGATGGCCAGATAGTGCAGATGCAACGGGCGCTGCAAGTGAGTTTGCCAGCTTCGCCATATTTCGACAAAATGCGCTGCGGCGCCGGCGCCGATACCCAGCATCACGCAGCGCGGCTGGCCGGCCCAGCACGATGTCGACGCCGACCTCTTCAGCATGCGCGAAAGCAAGCGTCGGCATGGTCGTCGACCAGACCGATCGCCTGCATGTAGGCGTAGACAATGGTCGAGCCGACGAACTTGAAACCGCGACGGCGCAAGTGTTTCGAGATCTGGTCCGACAACGCGGTCGTGGCCGGCGGCGCAGCGCCCGGCCAGCGCGTCACCAAGGGCTGGCCGTCGACATAGTCCCACAAGAATTGGTCGAGGCTGCCGCCCTCCTCGCGCAAGCGCAGATAGGCTTGCGCATTCGTGATCGTCGCCGCCACCTTCAGTCGGTTGCGCACGATGCCCGCGTCCAGCAGCAAGGCAGCGACCTTGGTCGCGTCATAGGCGGCGATTTTTTGCGCATCCCAGCCATCGAAGACCAGGCGGTAGTGCGCGCGCTTGTTCAAGATGGTCTGCCAACTCAGGCCCGCTTGCGCGCCTTCGAGGTTCAGCATCTCGAACAAACGCGTCTCGTCGTGACAAGGCACGCCCCATTCGGTATCGTGATAGGCCACATACAGCGGATTGGCCGGATTGACCCAGGCACAACGGATCTGGTTCATGAAGTTCAACTGTGGGTGGCAACGACGCAGTATAAATCACCCGCCGCGCAGCGCGCATGCCGGCACGCCCATGCGTCGTCTTGCAACGACAGCGCACGCTGCTGACACGCCTGACTGCGCCATCAGGCAAGATGTATGCCGCGACCGGGTCAGGTGGCCGGCTTGACCTGTCCGATCGCCGCTTCCCAGCCATGGATCAGCGTCTGCGCCTGGTCGCGGCTGATGTTCGGTTCGAATATCCGATCCACCCGCCATTGCGACGCCAGTTCGTCGGTATCCCGGTAGACGCCGGTGGCCAGACCGGCCAGATAGGCAGCGCCCAGTGCGGTGGTCTCCGTCACTTGCGGCCGCACGACCGGGATGCCCAGCAAATCAGCCTGGAATTGCAGCAGCAAGGCGTTGGCACAGGCGCCGCCATCGACCCTCAATTGAGTGATCGGTGATGCCGTATCGCGCATCATCGCCTGCAGCAACGCGGCGCTCTGGAACGCGATCGATTCCAGCGCAGCGCGCGCAATATGGGCTACCGTCGTGCCGCGGCTCAGTCCGAGGATGGCGCCCTTGGCCGAAGGGACCCAGTACGGCGCGCCCAGGCCGGTAAACGACGGGACAAAGACGACGCCGTCGGAATCGGGCACCGAAGCTGCCAGCGCTTCGATATCGGCGGAATCCTTGATCGCCTTCAAGCCGTCACGCAGCCATTGCACCACCGCGCCGCCGATGAAGACACTGCCTTCCAGTGCATATTGCGGCGCGGCGCCGATCTGGCAAGCGGCGGTGCTGATCAATCCATTGTGGGAATCGGCACATTCGGCGCCGGTATTGAGCAGCATGAAGCAACCGGTACCGTAGGTATTCTTGGCCATGCCAGGCTGAAAGCAAGCCTGACCGAACAATGCCGATTGCTGGTCGCCGGCGATGCCGCCTATCGTGACCGGGTGACCCAGCCACTGTGCATCGGTATCACCAAACAGATGGCTCGACGGATGCACCTGCGGCAGCGTTTCAGGCGGGATATCGAGCCATTGCAATAATTCTTCATCCCAGCACCCCTGATGGATATTCCACAACATGGTGCGCGACGCATTGCTGACATCGGTGACATGCAAACGCCCGCCAGTCAGATTCCATACCAGCCAGGCATCGACGGTACCGAAAGCAAGTTCGCCGCGCTTGGCACGCTCACGGGCGCCGCTGACATTGTCGAGTATCCATTTCAGCTTGGTGCCGGAAAAATAGGGATCGAGCACCAGGCCGGTCTTGCGCTTGATCGCCTCGGCCCGGCCCTGCATGCGCAATTCATCGCACAAACCGGCAGTACGCCGATCTTGCCAGACGATCGCATTAAAAATCGGCAATCCGGTGCTGCGTTCCCAGACCACGGTGGTTTCGCGCTGGTTGGTAATTCCCATTGCGGTCAACTGATCGGCCTTGATGCCCGCCTTGTCCAGTACGGCCCGGCAAGTCTGCAACTGGCTGTGCCACAAGTCCATGGCATCGTGTTCGACCCAGCCCGGCTGGGGAAAGTGTTGTTTGAATTCCTGCTGCACAGAGGCAACAATTTCGCCGCTCTCGCTGAAAATGATGCTGCGTGAACTCGATGTACCCTGATCCAGTGCCAGCAAATAAGCCATGGCTAATCCTGTCATGAAAAATCCGACATGGTCGCCGCCAACGTGTGGCTGCGACGTAAAAACAAGGCCAATGACACCGCTTGCGCTGGCGTCATTGGCCTCAGGAGAGTGCTGAACGCTTCTTGTATCCCTTAGCGCACGCGTCCTTCTTTCCACGCTTTCAACAGCTGGTCGTAAGGAATTGTTTCGCCTTTTGGCTTCTCATTGGCGAGCTTGGCCCATGGTGCGCCCTTGTCGGACATCCAGGTTTTCGGATCCTTCTTCGCGTTCAGTTTCGGCGCGCAATGCTTCATGCCGGCACGCTCCAGACGCGACATGATGCTGTCCATTTCTTCGGCCAGATTATCCATCGCTGCCTGTGGCGTTTTTTCTCCTGAAATCGCAGTCGAGACATTCTTCCACCACAATTGCGCCAGCTTTGGATAGTCTGGCACATTGGTACCGGTCGGGGTCCAGGCAATGCGCGCCGGACTGCGATAAAACTCGATCAGGCCACCCAGTTTTGGCGCCATCGCGGTCATCTCTGGCGAACGGATATCGGAGTCACGGATGAAGGTGAGGCCGACGATCGATTTTTTCAGAGAAACTGTTTTCGACGTGACGAACTGGCCATACAGCCAGGCGGCCGACATCTGGTTCGGTGGCGTGCTCTTGAAGTAAGTCCATGCGCCAACGTCCTGATAGCCATTTTGCATGCCATCTTTCCAGTACGGGCCATGCGGACCGGGTGCCATGCGCCATTTCGGCGTGCCATCGGCATTGACGACTGGCAAGTCAGGCTTGACCATGCCGGCGGTGAACGCGGTGTACCAAAAAATCTGCTGCGCAACCTGGCCTTGTGCCGGCACAGGACCGGCTTCGGAAAAGGTCATGCCCAGCGCTTCCGGCGGTGCGTATTTCTTCATCCAGTCCAGGTATTTGGTCAATGCATACACGGCAGCGGGCGAATTGGTGGCACCGCCGCGCGACATGGAAGCGCCGACCGGCGTGCACTTGTCTGCAGCGACGCGGATGCCCCATTCATCGACCGGCAAGCCATTCGGGATGCCCTTGTCGGCGGCGCCAGCCATCGACAGCCAGGCATCGGTGAAGCGCCAGCCCAGCGACGGATCTTTTTTGCCATAGTCCATGTGGCCGAACACTTGTTTGCCATCGAGATTCTTGACATCGTTGGTAAAAAAGGCGGCGATGTCTTCATAGGCTGACCAGTTTTGCGGTACGCCCAGATCGTAGCCATATTTGGCCTTGAATTGCTTTTGCAAATCCTTGCGTGCGAACCAGTCGGCGCGGAACCAGTACAGGTTGGCGAATTGCTGGTCGGGCAATTGATACAATTTGCCATCAGGCGCCGTGGTAAAGCTGGTGCCGATGAAATCTTTCAGGTCCAGGCCCGGATTGGTAAATTCCTTGCCGGCGCCGGCCATGTAGTCGGACAGCACGACCGCCTGGCCATAACGATAATGGGTGCCGATCAAGTCCGAGTCGCCGACCCAACCGTCATAAATCGAGCGGCCCGATTGCATCGATGTCTGCATTTTCTCGACTACATCGCCTTCCTGAATCACGTCATGAATCACCTTGATGCCGGTGATTTCAGTGAACGCCGGGGCCAGGGTTTTTGATTCATAAACATGGGTGTCGAGCGACTCGGACACCACATGAATTTCGGTCACGCCCTTCGCCTTCAGCTTGGCGGCAGCATCGATGAACCATTGCATTTCGGTCATTTGTTGCGGGCGCGTCAAGGTGCTGGGCTTGAATTCGGCATCGACCCATTTTGCAGCCGCCTTGGTATCGGCCAGAGCCGAGCCTGACATCGCCAGCAGTGCCGTCGCCAGCACGGTCAAACGAAGTGTTTTATTGCTTTGCATGTCGTCCCCATATTTTATATTACCTTCCGGATAGTGCCGCCAGCGCAGAAGGAAGGGTATCGGCGCTGGCGTCGTGCAAAATCGTGTTTTTGCTCTTTTTTTGCTCTTTTTTGCTTTTTTATTGCTCTTTTCCTGCTCTTATCCTTTCATCCCTTTCGCATCACGATCAGCAAGACGATGAAACCGATCGTGGTGCCTGCCCACTGGTTGATGTCGGTCAAGCCGACCCAGGCCAGATTGACATAAGCAGACGCCAGCAAGCCGATGAACAGGCGATCGCCGCGCGTGGTGCGCATCGGCAAAAATCCCTTGCGCTCCACGGTGGGAGAACGTAATTCCCAAATCGTCATGCCCACCAGCATCAACAAGATGCAGATGAAGAATATGGCGACCGGTGTCGTCCAGGCCATCCATCCAAATAATTTTTCCATGATTACACCCTCCCCATCGCAAAACCTTTGGCAATATGATTGCGCACGAACCAGATCACCAGCATGCCGGGGATCAGCGTCAGCACGCCGGCAGCGGCCAGCAAGCCCCAGTCCATGCCAGTGGCAGATACGGTGCGGGTCATGATCGCGCTGATCGGTTTGGCATCGACCGAGGTCAGCGTGCGCGCCAGCAGCAACTCCACCCAGCTGAACATGAAGCAAAAGAACGCTGTCACACCAACTCCGGCCTTAATCAGTGGCAAGAAAATCCGGATGAAGAAGCGCGGGAAGGAGAAACCATCAATATACGCAGTTTCATCTATCTCACGAGAGATACCTGACATGAAACCTTCCAGTATCCACACCGCCAGTGGCACATTGAACAACATGTGAGCCAGCGCCACGGCAAGATGGGTATCCATCAGCCCGACCGTCGAATACAGCTGAAAAAATGGCAGCAGGAAGACGGCCGGCGGCGTCATGCGGTTGGTCAGCAGCCAGAAAAACATGTGCTTGTCGCCCAGAAAGCGATAGCGCGAAAAGCCATAGGCCGCCGGCAATGCCACCAGCAGTGTCATCACCGTGTTCATCGCCACGTAAATCATCGAATTGATGTAGCCGTTGTACCAGGACGGATCGGTAAAGATGGTCTGGTAGTTGGCCCATGTCAGATCGTTCGGCCACAGCGTGAATACCGACAGCGTTTCCTCATTCGTCTTCAAAGAGGTATTGAGCATCCAGTACAACGGAATCAATGTGAAGGCGACGTACAGAAACAGCATCACTGCGCGCGGCAGGCGGCTGGACTTATTCATGCTCGTTCCCCTTGGTTTTGCCGCTCTTGTCGGCGCTTTGCATCCAGTTGTACAGCACGAATGAAAACAGCAAGATGATCAGGAAATAGATCAGCGAAAATGCCGCCGCCGGGCCGAGGTCAAATTGTCCGACCGCTTTCTGGGTCAGATACTGGCTCAGGAAAGTGGTCGAATTGCCCGGTCCGCCGCCAGTGAGCACGAATGGCTCGGTATAAATCATGAAGCTGTCCATGAAGCGCAACAGCACCGCGATCATCAGCACGCCACGCATCTTGGGCAGCTGAATGAAACGGAACACGGCCCAGCGGCTGGCGCCATCGATCTGCGCCGCCTGATAATAGGCATCCGGGATCGAACGCAAACCGGCAAAGGCCAGCAGCGCCACCAGCGGCGTCCAGTGCCAGACATCCATCAGCAGCACCGTCAGCCAGGCATCGACCGAATTGGAGGCATAGTTGTAGTCGATGCCCATCTGGCTCAGCGCATAACCGCCCAGACCGATATCGGCGCGGCCGAAAATTTGCCAAATGGTGCCCACCACGTTCCAGGGAATCAGCAATGGCATCGACAGCACCACCAGCGCAGCCGATGACTGCCAACCCTTCGATGGCATCGACAGCGCCAGCGCAATGCCGAGCGGAATCTGTACCAGCAACACGCAAAATGAAAAGATCAGCTGGCGCAGCAAGGCGCCATGCAATTCCGGATCGCGCATCATGGCGCGAAACCATTCCAGTCCGACGAAGACGCTGCGGGTCGGACTGAAAATATCCTGCACCGAGTAATTGACAACCGTCATCAACGGCAAGATCGCGGAAAATGACACGCACAGGAAGACCGGCAAAATGAAAAACCAGGCTTTGTTGTTATAAGGCTTGTTCATCGCCCTAT
>JBLHNV010000162.1:0-7079 GCA_047623125.1 Janthinobacterium sp.
CTTGAGACGGCCTTCTCTGGCTTGACCCGCGTGTCAGGCAAGGTGCCTGATGGTTGCCGATATGTGGTCGGCGACCCCATGGTCTGTTCAGTATTGATCGTCGCTGAAGGAGTTCCACGATTGGACAATGGAGCCCATCATGCTACCGCCCGCATGGATTGAAATATCTTCGACCAGCTTGTCACAAGATGGGCTCAGTGGCTCAGTGGCTCAGTGGCTCAATGGCTCATTGGCACAGAACCGGTCAGGGGCCGGGCTATGCCATCGTTGCAGCATGCTGAATCCGATCATTTGGACCAGAATGCGCTGCCTGCATCATCACCACGAAGATCCACTTGAACCGGCTTGGCCATTTCCCGCCACACGCCTGCCTTCACGATCTTGCCTGCTCTTTCGTGAAGTCGGTACCAAGTAATCGCGGTTGCACTGAGTCGTAAATGTTGGCCAGTAAAAATGTTTTCCCTGACGATGGTCAAGCCTTCGAGTTTGAGGTCGATATCCAACACATCGGCGTTTGCAGTTCGTTTGGACAATGCAAGAAATCTGGCTGCCACCGACAGCGGGGACTTGTCGCCTATATCGTTGGGCTTTAATACCCCGATGAACCCATCGACAAGTTTGCCTGCCGCGGACAAATCATTCAATTGCGTTTGCATCGCCTGCTTCTTTGTGGCATCTTTTTCATCGGCAACGTCCTGTTTCATCCGGACGATGCGCGCTTCAAGTTGCGCTCTGTCATTCAATAATTGCAATGCCTTTGTTCTGAGTTCATCAAACGCGGTTGTATCGAGTTCTCCGATGTAGCCAAAACCAAGGCCCGCCAATTTCTCCGGGCAATTGTCGGCCATGGCTGTCAATAGTAACGACTTTGCTTCGGAAAAATCCGTCCTGCTTACTGTAATGTTCGTCTTGAACAAAGACGCCAGCTCGACTACTGACTTTATGGCGCCGGTAGCAACCGCTGCCCCCATGCCAATCACCATCGAGAAAGCATCGATATTGATGGCGTCACCGTCTTCTTGTAATGCTTTATTTAACGCATCTTGGAATAGTGCAAGTTGGGTATCGAGCAGGCGCGCAGAAGTCATTCCCGCAACTGTCACAGTGTCATAGATGAGCACAGTCTGGCCTTGGTCGATGACTTTGCACAGTCGAGGTGCGAGTGCCTTGGCCAGATCAATGGCCAAAATTAATCCGGCCGCGCCAAAGTTCTTGGCGTCGATAGCGCCAGAGACTGCCTCTATCTTGGTGGGTAGTATTTTTGCCAGAAGCGCGCTCTTTTCTGCCTCCGCTTCCTTTTGCCGTATGCCAAGGTCCGCTAATGCATCAGCTTCCCGTTGCGTTTTCTTATATCCCGCAATATCAGCTTTCGACTTCTCGATAGCCGCTTCCAGCTCAAGCCTGGCCTTTTCCTGCGTCAAACTGGCATGGTTCATTTCTGCTGCTGCCGGCAATGACAATGTCGCGCCAAATACCGCTAAAACAAGAAATCGAATCCAGCTCTTTGGTTCATATGCTTTCATCGCTGCTTCCATTTGAGATGTTGACGATGGGAAACGGAACGACATGAAGTGGGCATCCATACGGATGCCATACGTTTTGAGTATGACGCCGAAATATTGTTGCTTCAATAAAAATAACAGGTTTATTTGTGTTTTTTGAGGACACTTCCTGAAGCGACGGCAAAGGCATCATGGCAGCGAGCGATGCCACAGCTGTTGTCGCTTTTTCCGCGGCCAATATGGCGGAGGTTGCCGTTGACTTGCGCCGCCAGTGTCTTGCATCGGCATCGGCATCGGCATCGGCATTGCGCATTGCCGGCGACCGTGATGATCGATGACCTGTTGGCCGCTGAAAAGCGCGAAATGCAGGGCACATTTGCCGAATAAAACCACTTTTTTGCAAAATGGCGCCGAATTCTGGCGAAATGGATAAATCCGTCTCGTCAAAAGTCGATCGGATGCCAAAAACGTCAATTGATCAGTGCCTCCCTAGAACCCGCTCAGTATCTTGTAACGAATTCCATTGTTACCAGCACTTAGCACTTGTAACTTCACCGTCTTGAATGTGATTTCTGTAGGGAATGATGGGATGTCGTAGGTCACGTCCTGAAAGTACGAAGGGCGTGCCATGTCGTTGATGTACTCCCTGAACGAGAGGCGAAGAATGTTGCCACTAAACGATAAGGGGTCACGCTGCCTGTTTTCGGATTGCCCTACCGACGGCCAGCGCCAGTCGCTGAACCGGAAGCGATGCAGCTCAAAAATTGAGGATGAGATGGAGTAGCCAACATTCATGCAGACTTAACCGGGTGGCGACCATGCAACAGGCTTTGACTATTTATCAAATCGGGTTACATAGCGGTTACATGGCGAGGAAACCGAAGCACAAAGAAAAAAGACTCACAAGCCGAAGCGTGTAAGTCTTTGATTTACTGCGTGTTCTTTGGGGTGACTGATGGGGCTCGAACCCACGACAACAGGAATCACAATCCTGGACTCTACCAACTGAGCTACAGCCACCACTGTACTTGCTACTGTCACAATGCTTGCTGACAGGAGCTGAATTATACAAACTTCCCGGGCAACTGGCAAATCTAAATGCGCTTTTCAGGCAATATTTTTTGAATTGTCGGAAATCGTGATTTCTTCGATGTGCGGATGCAGCCCCAGCAGCGTTGAAAACGCGTTTTCCAGCATGGCCGGGTTGGCGCTGGTGCAAGCTTCCAGGCGCGGTTGGTCTGTATCGGGTGACAATTCTGACGCTGCATGCTGGCGCAGCAATCCGGCCGCCGCCAGCAGGCGGGCGAGCTGGCGCGCCACTGCAGCGCCCGTGTCCACCAGCGCTACTGCCGCGCCTGTGTCCACTCGCGCCACGGTAGCGCCCGTGTCCACCCGCGCCAGCGCAGCATTGTCTGCCGGCGCTGCCGCAGCGTCCGTGTTTTCCAGTGTCACGGGCCGGGCGCCGTGGCGTTCGATAATGCGCTCGATCGCCGGTTGAACAAAGGGGTAGTGGGTGCAGCCAAGTACCAAGGTGTCGATGCCCTGCTCCAGCAGCGGGTGAATGTAGCGTTCCAGCAGCGCGATGGTGGCGGCGCTGCTTAGCTGGCCCAGTTCGATCTGGTCGGCCAGGCCGGTGCAGCCTTGCAGCAAGAACTCGGCGCCGCTGGCGGCGCTGATGTGCGCGCGCAGGGCCAGGAATTTTTCGCCGGCCAGGGTACGATCGGTCGCCAGCACGCCGACCTTGCCGTTTTTGCTCAGCGCGGCGGCGGGTTTCAAGCCGGGTTCGACGCCGACGATGGGCAAGTCCGGGTGGCGCGCGCGCAGCGCCTTGATCGACGTGACCGTGGCCGTGTTGCAAGCGACTACCAGTGCCTTGATGCCGCGACCTTGCAGGAACTCGGCGATGCCCAGCGCGCGTTCGGTGACGAAAGCTTCGGGTTTGTTGCCGTAGGGCGCAAAAGCGGAGTCGGCGAAATAGATCAGGTGTTCGTGCGGCAGCAGCGCGCGAATATGGCGCAGCACCGACAGGCCGCCGACGCCGGAATCGAAGATGCCGATCGGCAGCCCGGCCGCGTTGGCGGATGCCGGCGGGGCAGGGGGCTGGGATTGCGGGACAGGGGTGGTGGATGTCACGATGCGCTTGGGCGGAACAGGCCGGGCAAAAGCATGCCGGACTATTCCGCCGCCGGACTCAGGCTACCGTGACGGCGATGTCGCCGACGCTGGTGTGCGCGATACGTTCTTTCCATTCCTGCGGTCCGGTGTTGTGCACCGAAACGCCGCTGGAATCGACGGCGACGGTGACCGGCATGTCGATAACGTCGAATTCGTAGATCGCTTCCATGCCAAGATCGTGAAAGCCGACCACGGTGGCGGTCTTGATCGCTTTCGAGACCAGGTAGGCGGCGCCGCCGACGGCCATCAGGTAAGCCGACTTGTGGTGCTTGATCGATGCGATCGCTTCAGGGCCGCGCTCGGCCTTGCCGATCATCGAGATGAGGCCGGTTTTTTCCAGCATCATGTCGGTGAACTTGTCCATCCGGGTGGCCGTCGTCGGGCCGGCCGGGCCGACTGCTTCGCCCTTGACCGGGTCGACCGGGCCGACGTAATAAATGACGCGGTTGGTGAAGTCGACCGGCAATGGTTCGCCCTTGGCCAGCATGTCTTCGATGCGCTTGTGCGCGGCGTCGCGCCCGGTCAGCATTTTGCCGTTCAGCAACAAGGTCTGGCCCGGCTTCCACGAGGCAACTTCTTCCTTCGTCAATGTGTTCAGATCGACGCGCTGCGATTTTTCGGTGTCCGGGGTCCAGCGCACGTCGGGCCATGACGACAGCAGCGGCGGTTCGATGTAGGTCGGGCCGGAACCGTCGAGCACAAAATGGGCATGGCGGGTGGCGGCGCAATTGGGAATCATCGCCACCGGCTTGGATGCGGCATGTGTCGGGTACATCAATATCTTGACATCGAGCACGGTGGTCAGGCCGCCCAGTCCCTGTGCGCCGATGCCGAGCGCATTGACCTTGTCGCACAGTTCGATGCGCAATTCTTCCAGCTTGTTTTGCGGGCCACGCTGTTTCAGCTCGAACATGTCGATGTCATCCATCAGCACTTCTTTGGCCATCAGCATCGCTTTTTCGGCGGTGCCGCCGATGCCGATGCCCAGCATGCCTGGCGGACACCAGCCAGCGCCCATCTGTGGCACCGTTTTCATGACCCAGTCCACCAGCGAATCGGACGGGTTCAGCATGACGAATTTGGATTTGTTTTCCGATCCGCCACCCTTGGCTGCCACCTTGACGTCGACGGTATTGCCTTCGATTAGCTCCATGTGGATCACGGCCGGCGTATTGTCGCGCGTATTCTTGCGGTCGAAATGCGGGTCGGCCACGATCGATGCGCGCAGCTTGTTGTCGTCAAAATTATAGGCGCGGCGCACGCCTTCATTGACGGCGTCGCTGACGCTGCCGCTGAAGCCCTCGAAGCGCACGCCCATGCCGATCTTCAAGAACACGTTGACGATGCCAGTGTCCTGGCAGATCGGACGCTTGCCTTCGGCGCACATGCGCGAATTGGTCAAGATTTGCGCGATCGCATCTTTTGCCGCCGTGCTTTGCTCTGCTTCATAAGCACGCGCCAAGTGCGCGATGTAGTCGGCCGGATGGTAGTAGCTGATGTATTGCAATGCTGCGGCGACGGATTCGATCAGGTCTTCTTGCTTGATGATGGTCATGGTGTGCTCGCTCGGTGGACGTTGGCTGAGGGGGGCTAATGGTCTGGTAATTGGCTGATGACGGGGCAGTTAATGTGGTTTCATCTGGTTTTGCGTGCCGATCATGATGCGGTCGGTATAGGCGATCGCCAGCGCGGACAGCAAAAACACAATGTGGATGCCCGTTTGCGCAAGCAGCACCTTGGCGTCGTAGGCGCCGGCGTTGATGAAGGTCTTCAGCAGGTGGATCGATGAAATGCCGATGATCGCCATCGCCAGTTTGGTCTTCAGCACCGAGGCGTTGACGTGCGACAGCCATTCGGGTTGGTCCGGATGTTCATTGAGGTACATGCGCGAGACGAAAGTTTCATAGCCACCGATGATGACCATGATCAAGAGGTTCGAGATCATCACGACGTCGATCAAGCCCAGCACGACAAGCATGATCGTCGATTCATTGAGCTTGGTTGGCAGCGCCGTGCCAGGCACCGCGACTGCCGCAAAGATGTGCTGCAGCGACGCTTCGTTGCCCATCGCGGCGCCGATCAGGTCCATTAGCTCGACCCAGAAATGAAACACGTACACGCATTGGGCCAGGATCAGTCCCAGGTAAAGCGGCAATTGCAGCCAGCGCGACATGAATATGAAGGAGGCCAGAGGCCGCAATTTGGGGGCCAGCTTGGGAGCAGCTTGGTCGTTCATCGGTACACTTTCGGATGGTTAGGGCAAAGAAGTGCATATTTTACACGTGCCAACCCTGCGTCAGGGCAAGCTCTGTCATCTGACATGAGTTGATATGGCACAATGATTGCCAAATTAAAGCCATGAGGCCTGCTATTTGCGACGATGATCCTATGAAAAAAGCAAAATAGCAGGAGCTGGAAATGGTAGCAATTGCCGCAGATGTATAAAAAAACAAGCCGATATCGAAGGCTTTTTTTATCGCAAGACACTGTAGTTGATCCCGGAGCAAATGCCAAAACAGGGCGTTTGGGGCGGGTGTAAGGCGTCAGTAAGCGTAAAAGCCTAAGTTATGGGAAAACGATCACAACACTGGAGATAAACATGGCTGTAATTGACACACAAGATAATGGACCACAGGGATCTCAGGAAACGCGTGTATTTGCGCCGTCGGCCGAGTTTGTCAAGCAAGCAAATATTTCTGGCATGGAGCAATACAATGCCATGTGTGCCGAAGCGGAACATGACTACGAAGGCTTCTGGGCCAAATTGGCACGCGAAAATCTGACGTGGCAAAAACCTTTTACCAAAACCCTGAACGAAGACAATGCGCCGTTCTACAAATGGTTCGAAGACGGCTTGCTGAACGTCTCTTACAATTGCCTGGACGTTAATTTGCAAAACGGCAATGCCGACAAGACCGCCATCATCTTCGAGGCGGACGACGGTCAGAGCACCAATGTCAGCTACAAAGAACTGCATGAAAAAGTATGCAAGCTGGCCAATGGCTTGAAGTCGCTCGGCATCAAGAAGGGGGATCGCGTCATCATCTACATGTCGATGTCGGTCGAAGGCGTGGCAGCAATGCAAGCGTGTGCCCGCATCGGCGCCACCCACTCGATCGTGTTCGGCGGCTTTTCGGCCAAATCCCTGCAAGAGCGCATCATCGACGCCGGCGCGGTAGCGGTCATCACCGGTGACCAGCAACTGCGCGGCGGCAAGAAATTGCCATTGAAGTCGATTGTCGACGAAGCGCTGGCGCTGGGCGACTGCGCTTGTGTCAAGAACGTCATCGTCTACAAACGCACCGGCAGCGACTTGCCGATGACGGCCGGACGCGACCTGTGGTTGCATGACCTGGTCGCTGAGCAATCAAGCGAGTGCGAGCCTGAATGGGTCGATGCCGA
>JBLHNV010000163.1:0-7051 GCA_047623125.1 Janthinobacterium sp.
GGCTTCCAGGAAACCACGCGTCGTCATGGCCGGGGTGCCGAGGCGGATGCCGGACGTGACGAACGGTTTTTGCGGATCGTTCGGAATACCATTCTTGTTGCAAGTAATATGCGCCGTGCCCAGAATCGCTTCCGCTTCCTTACCGGTCAGGTTCTTCGAGCGCAGATCCACCAGCATCACATGCGATTCGGTCCGCCCGGACACGATGCGCAAACCGCGCGCGATCAAGGTCTTGGCCAAAGCATCGGCATTTTTCAGTACTTGCTGCTGGTACACGATGAACTCAGGCTGCAACGCTTCCTTGAATGCGACGGCTTTGGCCGCGATCACGTGCATCAACGGACCACCCTGGATACCAGGAAAGATCGCCGAATTGATCGCTTTCTCATGCTCAGCCTTCATCAGGATGATACCGCCGCGCGGGCCGCGCAGCGACTTGTGCGTGGTCGATGTGACGAAATCGGCGTGCGGCACCGGGTTCGGATACACACCGGCAGCGATCAGACCCGAGTAATGCGCCATGTCAACCAGGAAATACGCGCCGACCGCCTTCGCCACTTTCGCGAAGCGCTCGAAATCAATTTTCAACGCAAAGGCGGACGCGCCGGCGATGATCAGCTTTGGTTTGCGCTCGTGCGCCAGGCGCTCCATCGTTTCATAATCGATGTCTTCGTCGGCCGTCAAGCCATAGGACACGACATCGAACCATTTGCCCGACATGTTCAGCGGCATGCCATGCGTCAAGTGACCGCCTTCAGCCAGCGACATGCCCATGATCAGATCACCCGGTTTCAGCATCGCGAAAAACACGGCCTGGTTCGCTTGCGAACCCGAGTTCGGCTGCACGTTGGCGCACTCGGCGCCGTACAATTTTTTAACCCGTTCGATCGCCAGTTGCTCGGCGATGTCAACGTATTCGCAGCCGCCGTAATAGCGCTTGCCTGGATAACCTTCGGCATACTTGTTGGTCAGTTGCGAGCCTTGCGCTTGCATGACCGCTGGCGAAGTGTAGTTTTCGGATGCGATCAGCTCGATATGATCGTGCTGGCGGTTATTTTCCTTTTGAATCACGTCCCACATTTCCGGGTCGACGTTGGCAATGGTGTTATTTTTCGAGAACATGGATATTCCAATCGATAGGATGACTTGCACTGGCAGCATGGATCGAATGAGGGGAGCCGAAAACGACAAAGGCAGCCTCTTCGCGTAATACCATCAATGGGCTGCCCAGGCGAACGGCTGATGAAATCTCACGTTCCCCGGTGGGTGCCCACCTTTCGCCGACAGATCGAATCGCCGCAGATCAGATGCGGGGACAATCATGCCGGCTTTTCGCCAGTCACGTGAGACGTAATGGAAGCCAAATTGTAAGTTAAGTGTTTGGTTTGAGCAAGGAATCAGAGACCAAATTGGGCACATGACCGGACCCGGCGTGGTTACGGCGCACACCCGGCCAGGCAGTTTCAACGCGGCGCGACTTATCAGTGCGACATTTCGGCTACACTGCCAGCAAATCGAAATGCTTTTACCAATCTACAAGGAATAATCATGATCGTCTTCATCACTGGCGCGACCGCCGGTTTCGGCGCTGCGATGGCGCGCGTTTTCGTCAAGCATGGCCACCAAGTCATCATCAGCGGGCGCCGCGCAGACCGACTGCAGGACCTCACCGACGAACTCGGCCAAGCCGCGCTGCCGCTGGTCATCGACGTCAGTGACAAGGCATCGATCAACGACGCCATCGCCAGTCTGCCCGAAGATTGGCGCGAGATCGATGTGTTGATCAACAATGCCGGACTCGCGCTCGGCACCGCCCCGGCGCATGAAGCGTCACTGGACGATTGGGAAACCATGATTTCCACCAATTGCACCGGCCTGGTGACGATGACACGTGCTCTGTTGCCGGGCATGGTTGCGCGCGCCAGAGGCTTGATCATCAACCTCGGCTCGGTCGCCGGTCACTATCCCTACCCGGGCGGCAATGTGTACGGCGCCACCAAGGCGTTCGTCGAGCAATTCACATTGAACTTGCGCGCCGACCTGGTCGGCAGCGGCGTGCGCGCTACCAATCTGGCGCCGGGCCTGTGCGGCGGTACCGAATTTTCGAACGTGCGCTTCAAGGGCGACGATGCGGCAGCGGCCAAGGTCTACGAGGGCACACAGCCTTTGACAGCGCAGGACATCGCCGACACCGCTTACTGGATCGCCACGCTGCCGCCCCACATCAACATCAACAACATCGAAATGATGCCTACTTGTCAGGGGTTTTCACCGTTTACGATCAAGCGCACGCAATAGCGGCAGCGGCGCACGCCAGAGGCCGCGCCGCCATAGCACGGCTGGGTTCTTGTGAATTGAGCGCAAAAAATTCAGTCTGTGCAATAGTTAAATTTACCTATTGCAACATATCCGTCGCCCTGCGTTTCCGGTGGTGACGCTGATGCAGGCACTCCAGCGCAGCGTCCTATTCAAAAAATCGCGTAGTATGTTGCCTATTCTAACTAACGACAAATCAAGCATGGCCATTGTCTTCACCTGGAAAGTTCGCGTCTACTACGAAGACACCGACGCTGGCGGCATTGTGTATTACGCCAATTATCTTAAGTTTTTCGAACGGGCGCGCACCGAGTGGTTGCGCGCCATCGAAGTGAACCAACGCGCTTTGCTGGAGCAGCACGATGCGATGTTCGTTGTCAAAAACATCTGTACCGACTATCATGCCCCAGCAAGGCTCGATGACGTGCTCGAATTGACATTGGCGATAGAAAAATTGGGCCGTGCCTCGATCGACTTCGTCCAGCAGGCATGGTGCGGAGCCACCTTGCTCAACACGGCACGGGTCAGAATCGCTTGCGTCGACTCCAGGCTGCGTCCGCGTGCGCTGCCAAGCGACGTCGCTGCCAGCATGCGCGCCGCTGCAACATCGGTTGCTTGAATATTGGTCGCTTGAATACCCTGGTCGATTAAAACATCCCCACGCAGCACACCCGGCGTTGCGCAACAACGAACACAGATTGATAGCCCATGAACGTCACACAAGACCTTTCCTTTTTCGCACTCATCAGCAATGCGCACCTGAT
Source organism: Janthinobacterium sp. (assembly GCA_047623125.1). Taxonomy (GTDB): domain Bacteria; phylum Pseudomonadota; class Gammaproteobacteria; order Burkholderiales; family Burkholderiaceae_D; genus Janthinobacterium. Next base: position 3,081 of record JBLHNV010000163.1, read on the forward strand.
CGTGCAATTGATCATGGCGCTGCTGCTGGGCATCTCGGTGACCAGCTGGACGTATATTTTTCGCAAGATGTACGCGGTGCGCGCAGCGCGCCGCCAGACCGTCGAATTTGAACGCAGCTTCTGGGCTGGCGGCAATCTGACCGCGCTGCGCGAATCGGCCAGCGGCAACCGCGCCGAAAGCGGCGCGCTGGCGCGCATTTTCGACGCTGGCATGGGCGAGTTCATCAAGGGCAAGGCTTCTTATGGCAAAACCGAGGCGCTCGACATGGCCGCCGTGCTGGACGGTGCGCGGCGCGCGATGCGGGCCGTATTCCAGCGCGAGATGGATGCGCTCGAATCCCACCTGGCCTTCCTCGCATCGGTCGGTTCGGTGTCGCCCTACATCGGCTTGCTCGGCACCGTCTGGGGCATCATGAACGCCTTCCGCGGCTTGGCTAACGTGCAACAGGCGACGCTGGCAGCGGTCGCGCCGGGCATCGCCGAAGCGTTGATCGCGACCGCGATCGGCTTGTTTGCCGCGATTCCCGCAGTCGTCGCCTACAACCGTTTTTCACACGATATCGACCGTCTGGCGATCCGCTTTGAAAGCTTCGTCGAAGAGTTTTCAAACATCTTGCAACGCCAGTCGCGCTAACCGGGAGCCCAGTCCATGTCTTCCTCATTTTCCAGCAGCATGCGCGGCGGACGCAGCCGCAAATTCAAGTCCGAGATCAACGTCGTTCCCTACATCGACGTGATGCTGGTATTGCTGATCATCTTTATGGTGATGCCGTCCTCGAACAACCCGAGCGTGGTCAACTTGCCGAGCGCCGAACGCACCGCGCAACCGCCGGACGACTATATCCAGGTGGTGCTCAAGCCGGATGGCACGCTGACGATCGGCGTCAATGGCAAGAACGTGCAAGCGCCGCAAGCGGCGGCCAACCGCGTCGACTTGCTGAGCCAGTTGCGCGCGCTGCACACGGCGCATCCGGAGTATCCGGTGCTGATCGCCGGCGACAAGGAAAGCAAGTACGACGACGTCATTCAATTGATTTCGCAAGCCAAGAAAATCGGTATTAACCGGGTCGGATTGGCCACCAAGTGAAGATACAAAAGTGAAAATACAAGCGTGAACAGGATCCACTCTGCCGAAGATGCGCCCTACCAGGTGCCGCGCGACGAAAGCGGCTGGCGCTGCGCTGCGCTGGCGGTGGCCATACACGCCGGATTATTTTTTTTCCTGTGGGTAGGCGTGCATTGGCAAAGCAGCGAACCGATCGCAGTCGAGGCTGAAATATGGGACTTGAAGATACAGGCGGCGGCGCCGCCACCACCACCGGTAACCGCACCCGAGCCGCGCCCTGAGCCAGTGCCTGCGCCGCCGGTGAAAGCGCCACCGCCACCGCCGCCACCGCCGCCGGCCGCTGTGAAAGCGCCAGCGCTACCTGCTGCGCCCGATATCGCACTGGAGCGGCGCCAGGCCAAACTGAAAGCTCAGGCCGAGGCAGCAGAACGCCAGCAGGAACGCGAACGAGAGATCAAGGAAAAGGCGCTGGCACAGCAAAAAGCCGATCAAAAAGCCGAAGCCGCGGCCGATGCAAAGGCAGACAAACTGGCCGCCAAAAAGCTCGCTGACAAGCAACTGGCCGACAAGAAAGCAGTGGAAGAAAAGAAGCTCGCGGAGAAGAAGCTGCAAGACAAGAAGCTGGAAGAGAAGAAGCTGGAAGAGAAGAAGCTGGAAGAGAAGAAGCTGGCGGAGCAAAAGCTGGCGGAGAAGAAGCTGGAAGAAAAGAAACTGGCGGACAAGAAAGCGGCGGAAGATCAAAAGACGCAGGATCGAGTGCGCGCCGCAGAAATGCGCCGCATCACTGGCGCCGCAGGAACCGGCAGCGCCGGCACGGCGGCGAAATCGACATCGCCCGGGCGCGACAGCGGTTATGCGGCGGCCGTCACCAGCAAGATCAAGAGTAACATCGCCTTTAGCGGCAGCAGCAATGTACAGGGCAATCCGCGCGCGGTGTTCAAGGTCGAGCAATTGCCGACCGGGGAGATCATTTCAGTGAAGATGATCAAGAGCAGCGGGATTGCTTCCTACGATAGCGCGGTCGAAAATGCCATTGCCAAATCGTCACCACTGCCGAAGAAGAAGGATGGCACGGTGGATCGCGAAATTAATGCAGAATTCAACATGAAAGACTTGCCATGATGCATAGCATGAAAAAACAGTTCATCATTTTTGCCGGATTACTGATCGCGGCGGGCAGCGCGCAGGCCCAGTTACGGGTCGAGATTTCGGGCGTAGGCAGCAACCAGATTCCGATCGCCATCGCCGATTTTTCAGACGAAGCGGCAGCACCGGAAAGTATTTCGTCGATCATCAAGGCTGACCTCGCGCGCAGTGGCGTGTTCAAGGTAATCGACGCCGGCAGCGCCGTGTCCGATAGCGGCCCAATCGACTACGGGCTATGGAAATCGCGCGGCGCCAACGCGCTCGCCGTCGGCAGCGTACAGCGCATCGCCGAGGGCCGCATGGAAGTACGCTACAAGTTGCTCGACACGATTCAATCGGCCCAATTGTCGACGCTGGGGCAAGTCGCACCGCCACAATTTGCGCGCCTGACGGCCCACAAGATCGCCGACGACATTTACCAGAAGCTCACTGGTACCCGCGGCGCGTTTGCCACCCGCATCGCCTATGTCACGCAAACGGGCAATCAATACCGGCTGGAAATAGCCGATGCCGATGGCGCAGCGATCCAGGTCGCGCTGCGCTCGAACGAGCCGATCATCTCGCCAGCCTGGTCGCCCGACGGCACCCGGGTCGCCTATGTGTCGTTCGAAAAGAAAAAGCCAATCGTCTACGTGCAAAATCTGGTCACGCGCGCGCGTACCGTCGTCGCCAATGAAAAAGGCAGCAACTCGGCGCCAGCGTGGAGTCCGAATGGCACCCAACTGGCGGTGGCGCTGTCGCGCGACGGCAATACCCAGATCTACATTGTCAACGCCGACGGCAGCGGCTTGCGCCGTCTGTCGAACAGTAACGGGATCGATACCGAGCCACAATTTTCAGCCGATGGCGAAAGCATTTACTTCACCAGCGATCGCAGCGGCGGCCCGCAAATCTACCGGATGAGTGCCAGCGGCGGCGATGCCAAGCGCATCACCTTCAGCGGCAACTACAACATCAGCCCGCGCATCTCGCCCGATGGCAACACGCTGGCGTACATCTCGCGGCGCGCAAGCGGCTTCCAGCTCTACGCGCTCGACCTGACCAATGGTCAGGAACGTCGTCTGTCCGACACCTCCAATGACGAATCACCCAGCTTTTCGCCGAATGGAAAATACATCCTGTACGCGACTGAAAACGGGCGCCGCAAGTCGCTCGCTGTGGTATCTGTCGACGGCCAGATGAAGCAACGCTTGACCACCCAGGCCGGCAATATCAAGGAGCCTACCTGGGGTCCTTTCATGAAATAACACTTTTATTAACAACCAGGAGCATCACATGCACAACATCAAAAATATCGCCCTCATCATGACCAGCGTCGTCGTACTCGCCGCTTGCAGCTCACCTGTCAAACTGAACAACGCGCCGGTCGTCGAGCGCAACTCGACAGCGGCAGCAGCAGCTGCCGATCCGCGCCAGGTCAGCACCGTCAACACCGGTTCGACCGACCCGCTCAATGATCCGCAAGGCGTGCTGGCAATGCGCAGCGTCTATTTCGACTTCGACAGCTACGCTGTGCGCGGCAGCGAAACGGCCGTGATCCAGAATCACTCGCAATATCTGAACAAGAACAAGAATCGCAAGGTCTTGATCCAAGGCAATACCGATGATCGCGGCGGCGCCGAATACAACCTGGCACTGGGCCAGAAGCGCGCCGAAGCCGTGCGCAAGTCGATGACGCTGCTGGGCGTGTCGGAATCACAAATGGAAGCGGTATCGCTGGGCAAGGAAAAACCAAAGGCACAGGACAGCAATGAAGCGG
>JBLHNV010000164.1:0-6913 GCA_047623125.1 Janthinobacterium sp.
ATATTGAATGTGACATACATCAAACAAGTACCTGCTTTCGCAGTCGCGCTGCACTTGCAAAAGAGCGATTCGCTACAATCGATCCATTGCATATCCAGTTCTGTCGAGTTCGGTATCTGCCCGGCTTCACTATCGCGGTCATTAAAACAGGCAATTGGCACTCATTGCGCGGGAGTGCTAATATAGACAATATCCCAAGAGCAAGATCGCACCTTTCAGTATCTGCAGGTTTCGGTCAAGCTCGAGTCATCGGCTCTCGTATCCGGTGCCAACCATGACCGTTGACCGGCAACGTTCCGCGATAGTCAAAAATCAACAACGCAAGCAGTAACAATCAGTAACATTAGGTGTCCAGGCCAGTCCTGCATGGCATCTTGGATGCATGGCACTACCAAATAGCAAGGAAGCATAAAAATGAATAAGATGTCAGTACATTCCGAATTAAGCCCTACCAATAATGGCACTTTGGGTCTCGGCTTCACCGGCAATCTGGGCAACCTTGACGCCTACATTTCGGCCGTCAACCGGCTGCCTTTGCTGTCGCATGAAGAAGAAATGTCGTTGGCGACGCGCTTGCGCGAAAACAATGACCTGGCTGCTGCGCAAGAGTTGATCCTGTCCCATTTGCGCTTGGTGGTGTCGATCGCCCGCGGCTACCTCGGTTACGGCCTGCCCCATGCCGATCTGATTCAGGAAGGCAATATCGGCTTGATGAAAGCCGTCAAGCGCTTCGACCCGGATCAGGGCGTACGCCTGGTATCGTATGCGATGCACTGGATCAAGGCCGAGATGCACGAATACATCTTGAAAAACTGGCGCCTGGTCAAAGTGGCAACCACAAAAGCACAGCGCAAGCTGTTCTTTAACCTGCGTAGCCACAAACAGGGGCTGGACGCGATGACGCCAACCCATATCGATGCGCTGGCCAGATTACTCAATGTGAAGCGCGAAGAAGTGATCGAGATGGAAACGCGCTTGAGCGGACGCGATATCGCGCTGGAATCGCCGATCGATGACGAGGACGACAAGTTTTCTCCGATCGCTTATCTGTCTTCCGACCAAAGCGAACCGACCCGGGTACTGGAAGCGCAGCAAGTGACGCGCCTGCAATCGGAAGGTCTGGAAACGGCGCTGGGCAAGCTCGACGCACGCTCACGCCGCATTGTCGAAGCACGCTGGCTGGCCAACGACGACGGTTCCGGCGCGACCTTGCATGCGCTGGCCGGCGAATTCGGCGTATCAGCCGAGCGCATCCGCCAGATCGAGACAGCGGCGCTGAAAAAAATGAAAGGCGCGCTGACCGCCTTCGTATAAACGTGTCGCATGGCTAGGCCGCACATCACGCCGCATGCGTCACGAAATCAAAAAAAAAGCGCGAACAGCGCTTTTTTTACGGCAAGACCTACTGCCGGTATCGTGTCAATCAAGGCGCCAGGCCTCGACCCAGTACATCAGCAACCAATTCATTCAGGTCGACTCCGCGTTCTTTCGACAGCGTCTGCAATTGCAGCACCAGAGCGCTGTTGAGCTTGACCGCAAACGGCACCAACCCCAGTTCCTGATCGCGCTTGCGCTGCTCGCGCCGGTCCACGACGACCGTGTCGCCATTGCCAAAACCCGCCGCGCCAGGCGCCGCCATTTTACCCATCAATTTCTTGGCGTCGCTCTTCGCCATTCCGGTCTTTTTCACTGTACAAATCCTGGTTAATTCAAAAATGCCATTTTACGCGAAAATCCCCGGCATTCCGACGACTGGGCCGTCAGAATGCCGGGGATCGCTGGCTTGATCCGTGTTACGAAATCAGTTCAGATGCTACAGATGCGGCAAGATTTTCGGCATCAAGTCTTCGAACGTGCGTCCGCTACCGTTTTCGCCGATTGCATGCATCTTCCACTCGCCGTTATGACGGTACAGTTTGGCCATGATCTGCGCCGTATGGGATCCCTGCACCGACAAATTGAAACGCGCCACTTCCTCGCCATTGCTCGCATTCAAGATGCGGCAATAAGCATTTTCAACTTGCGAGAAATTCTGGCCGGTGAAGCTGTTGACGGTAAACACCAAGGTTTTGGTATCGGTCGGCACGCTGCTCAGATCGACATTGATTTGCTCATCGTCGCCATCGCCGGCACCGGTCCGATTGTCGCCGGTATGATGGATGCTGCCATCTTTGCTCTTGAGCTGGCGGAACCAGACGAAATCGATGGCCTTGTTGCTGTCGTCGAACAAGATGCAAGATGCATCCAGATCAACGGCTTCGGTCTTCGAGCCAAAGCCCAGGAAGCCTTTGGTCTTGACTGCGTCCCAGCCCAGGCCCATCGTGATTTTGGACAGCGCAGAACCCGCTTCTTTATCCAGAGATATTTTCTGGCCTTTTTGTAAACTGACTGACATTGATAAACTCCTTTGTGTTCGTTGGGATGGTCTTGCCTTGCAGCAGCGCAGTCGCTGCTACGCTGCTGCAGACATGAAGTGAGATGCGAAAACTAGACGCCGACGCCGAACGATGCGGCCAGCGGCCCCAGACCGCCCTTGAAACCCTGGCCGATGGCCTTGAATTTCCAGTCACCATTGTTGCGGTAGATTTCACCAAATACCATCGCGGTTTCGGTCGAGCCGTCTTCCGACAAATCGTAGCGTGCGATTTCGACGTCACCGTTTGGATTGATGCAGCGCACGAACGCCTTCGACACCATGCCAAAGTTCTGTTTGCGCGTTTCGGCGTCATGGATCGTTACGCAAACGGCGATCTTCTCAACTTCGGCTGGCACCATGCTCAGATCAACCGTCACCGTTTCATCATCGCCGTCGCCGGCGCCGGTCGTGTTGTCGCCGGAGTGGGTGACCGAGCCATCGCTGGATTTGAGGTTGTTATAGAAAACCATGTCGACGTCGGCGCGCACTTTGCCGTCCGCCTTCAACAGAAAAACCGAACCGTCGATGTCGAATGCTGCGCCGTCGGTGGCGCGCGCATCCCAACCCAGACCGATGACCATTTTCGTCAAGCCGGGTGCTTCTTTGCTCAGGTTGACGTTACCGCCTTTTTGTAAGCTGATTGCCATGTTGTATTTCTCCTATGTGGGATAAAAATCCGGATGTACTTCATGAACACCTGGCGCTGCCACCGATCCGGCTTGCCGGATGCAGCGCTGACAGCGCTTGGGGACTGCCCGCGCCAAACTGGTGCTCATCGTTTGCCGCGTTTTTCATGCGTTTTTGATACTTGCTTTACTGATGCCGGTTCTGCTGGCATCACATGCGTGCCTGTCAGGCGTCCACTTTCACAGCGCCGTGCTTGCGTTTGTAGCGTATCGACGACCAGAGCGATGCCATGATGAAGGCGACGCCAATCAGGCCGGTGAACAGCTCAGGCACATGGAACTTCATGCTGACCAGCATGATCACGGCCAGGATACCGATCGCATAGTGCGCACCGTGCTCCAGAAAAATGAACTCGTCCAGCGTGCCTTTGCGTACCAGGAACACCGTCATCGAACGCACGAACATCGCGCCCACTGCCAGGCCCAGCATGATGACCACGACATCCTTGGTGATCGCAAACGCACCGATCACACCGTCGAACGAGAAGGATGCATCAAGCACTTCGAGGTACAAAAAGCCGCCGATACCACCGCGCTTGACCAGATCGCCGACACTGGTATCGCCATCGTTCTTATCTTCGAGCAAACTGCTGATGACGTCGACACCGACATAAGTCAACACACCCCACAGACCAGCGGTCAGCACGACGAGCTTGTTACCTTCTTCGATCATCGACAAACTGGCCATCAATGTACCGAGGGCGATCATCACAGAAATCGATGAAACCTTGCCCAGGGCGCCGAGTTTTTCTTCAATCGGACCTAGCCAGTGAGTCTTTTTTTCTTCATCGAGCAAGAAATTCAAGAACACCAGCAGCAGGAATATGCCGCCGAAAGCGGCCACTTCGGCATGATGATTGGTCAGGTGCATCGAGTAGGCATTCGGGTCATTCAGCGCCAGTTGCCACACTTCGAGCAAGCCCAGATCGGCCGCCTGCGCAACGATCACCAGCGGAAACAACAAGCGCATGCCGAATACCGCGATAATGATGCCGACGCCAAGAAACAGGTCTTGCCAGAATTTATCCCAGTTTTTCAGCACCGAGGCATTGACCACCGCGTTGTCGAATGACAGCGAAACTTCCATGATGCTGAGGATGGCGGTGATACCGAGTGCCGATACAAGTCCCGTCATGCCGTTGAGGCTGTAACCCCACCAGCCGGCCGCGCCCATGCAGACCAGAGTGACCAGAAATGAAATCCTGAAATGCTTCATATTTACCCTTCTAGAGATTATTTGGTACAGCACAGTATAGTCAATATAGAAAAATTTAAAAATGGAAGTTAATCGAAGATTTACTTCGTAAAAACAGAAAATGAAAAATACCGGATTGAATTTCAGACACCTTTATTACTTTTGGGTCGTAGCCAAAGAAGGAGGTGTCACCCGCGCCGCCGAGCGTCTTGGCCTGGCCGTACAAACCATCAGCACGCAGATTGCATTGCTCGAGCAAGCGCTGGGGAAGTCCTTGCTGGCACCGCAAGGGCGACGCCTGATGCCGACCGAAGCAGGCCGTTTGGCGCTCGGTTATGCCGACCAGATTTTTTTGCTCGGTGAGCAGATGCAAGAAGCATTGATCGCAACCGATGCCGGAAAAATGCGCCTGACGGTCGGCATTTCCGATTCGCTGCCAAAGCTGATCGCCTACCGGCTGCTGGAAGCGACGCGCCACTTGCCGGTACAGGTAAAGCTGGTGTGCCTGGAAGATCAGTTCGAAGCGCTGCTGGCCGATCTGGCCTTGCACAAGCTCGATGTCGTGCTGACCGACCGCGCGGTGCGCGCCAGCGCCAGCCTGCGCGTATTTAGCCACTTGCTGGGCGAGAGCGCGCTGAAGCTGTTTGGCGTACCTCACCTGGCGGACAAATATCGTAGTGGCTTCCCGGCCAGCCTGAACGGAGCACCACTGCTGCTGCCGACGCGCAATAACGCGCTGCGCGTTCGCATCGACGAATGGTTTGTGCGCTGCAACGTGCGGCCCGACGTGGTCGGAGAATTCGAAGACAACGCGATGCTGAACACGTTCGGGCGCAACGGACTTGGCCTGTTTTTTGCACCATCCGCGCTGGAATCGGACATCGGCGAGCAATTCGGCGTCGTGCGGGTCGGTGACGCAAAGCAATTGCACGAGCAGTTTTACGCGATCTCGAACGAGCGCAGGATCAAGCACCCGGCGGTCGAAGCGATCCTGGCGACGGTTCACAGTGGACTATTTTCATCGCCGCCCCACGAATGATGCACCGCATTGCCATCGAATTGATTGCCCGCGATCAAATCCGAGCGCGCCGTCGCAAGCGTTTTGCAACGCCAATCCAGCTATATTGACAACTGAAACACGCCCGCATCAACCGTTCCGGTTGATTACATTGTGTCAGCACGTCTGAAAGGATGGATCATGCAACGAACCGCACTCATCAGTATTGGCAACGGCAGCAACGGCGGCCTCGGCAAGGCGATTGCGATCGCCCTTCAATCGGCTGGCTATCGCGTTGCGCTGGTCAATAGTGGCGCCATCGATGCCGCACAGGAATTCACCGCAGCGACATCGATACCGGTTTTCCAATGGGACCTGACCGATGCCGACGCTTGCCGCACCGGCATGGGTCAGGTAGAGCAACGTCTGGGGCCGATCGATATCCTGGTCAACGATGCCGGCGCGGCAGAGCGGCCCGACATGCCGGACCAGAACGGCACTTCCGGATCACGGCCGCAGTTCATCGATGCCAGCGTCGGGATCATGCTCAACATGAGTGGCAATGTCATCGACGGCATGCACGCACGCCGCTTTGGCCGCATCGTCAACATCCTCAGCTGCGCTGCGCTCGAACCACGCAGCCATGGCGCGGCCAGAGCCGATCTATGCGCATTGACCACATCGCTCGCATTGACCGCCGCGCATGCCAACGTTACGGTGAATGCGATCGCAGCGGGCTACTGCAATACGGAAACTGCAGAAACTGCAGAAACCGGTCCCGCAGCGCACGCTACCGCAAAAATGCAGCAAGCGATCATCGACAGCATTCCGGTCGGGCGCCTGGGAACACCGCAAGATATCAGCCGGATGGTGGCATTTTTGATCGATGACGCGGCCGGCTTCATCACCGGTGCCTGCTTCGATGTCGATGGTGGCCAGTATCTGGATCCGGCGAAGCGTAGCAGCCAGCGCGGCGCGGCACATTTGCAGGAATTAGGTCAAAGTGCCGCCGCAACAGAATCGGGATGGTCACCCTTCCTGGCGCTGGGCGTTACCACGATCGACGCTGCGCACCAGGACTTTCTGGAGCAACTGGCGCGACTGCAAAAGGCGTCCGATGGCGCGTTCGAGACGGAATTCTTCGCGCTGATCGCCAGCATCGAAGCGGATTTTCGCGAAGAAGAGTTGCTGATGGAAGAGTGCGACTTTCCCGGCATCGGGCTGCACCGAGAGCAACATGCGCGGGTCTTGAGTGCCCTGCACCATGTGGAACCGGAAGTCATGCAAGGTGACCTGACGCAGGCCAAACGTGTGATCGAATTGATGCCGCAATGGTTCCAGTTCCACTTGATGACAATGGATGCAGCGATGGTCGCGACGCTTGACCTGGCCAGCGACCAGGTCGCCATCTCCCCATAGCGCGGCGCCTGGCCCCCGCTTCGGCAAGGCACGCACGGTTCACGCGTGCGGCATCCCCGGTCACCCGCGTCACTGCGTCACTGCGTCAGCGTGTGCTAAAAACGCAGCAGCGCCGCGCAAAAACAGCGCGCCGATGACGCCGGAAGCGGAGAAACCCGGTCACAGCACATTCAATCGGGCACCGCGTCACAACAAGATGC
>JBLHNV010000165.1:0-6886 GCA_047623125.1 Janthinobacterium sp.
GCCCCCGGTAACCGGTCTGACCACACTCGGCGCAACCAAGCGCCTTCCAATATGTGCCGCCATCTTGGCCACCACCTTGGTCACCTTGGCTGTCTTGTCCTTCCGGCGCCTTGCAAGCCGGGCACAATTTGCGCACCAGTCGCTGCGCCAGCACGCCCAGCAGCGAGGACGACAGCAAGAATGGCTCGATGCCCATGTCCAGCAAGCGCGTCACGGCTGCCGATGCGTCATTTGTATGCAGCGTCGCCAGCACCAGATGGCCCGTTAGCGAGGCTTGCACCGCAATCTGCGCCGTTTCAAGGTCGCGGATCTCGCCGATCATGATCACGTCCGGGTCCTGCCGCAAAATCGCGCGCAGCGCCTTGGCAAACGTCATGTCGATGCGCGAGTTGACCTGGGTCTGGCCGACGCCGATCAGATCGTATTCGATCGGATCTTCGACGGTCAAAATATTGGTACTGCTGGCGTTTAGCAGCGACAGCGCCGCATACAGCGTCGTGGTCTTGCCGGAGCCGGTAGGCCCGGTCACCAGCACGATGCCGTGCGGTTGCTTGAGCAGCTTGTCGAATTGCGGCAACATTTGCGCACTCATGCCCAGATGCTGCAGATCGAGGCGCCCCGCTTCCTTGTCCAGCAAGCGCAACACCGCGCGCTCGCCGTGGCCGGTCGGCAAGGTCGAGACGCGCACGTCGACCGGCTTGCCGCCCACGCGCAACGTGATGCGGCCATCTTGCGGCAAGCGCTTTTCGGCGATGTCGAGTTGGGCCATGATCTTGATGCGCGAAATCAGCGAACCGTGGATCGCCTTGCGCGGGCGCACCACGTCGCGCAAGCTGCCGTCGATGCGAAAACGCACCACCGAGGTTTGCTCGAATGGCTCGATATGAATATCGGACGCGCCTTCGCGCAAGGCTTGCGTAAGCAGCGCGTTGATCATCCGGATCACCGGCGCGTCGTCCGACGATTCGAGCAAGTCTTCGATCGCCGGGACATCCTGCAACAGCTTGGTCAGGTCGAGGTCCTGATCGAATTCATCGGCCACCTGCGACGCATCGCCGCCGGCGTAAGCGGCCACGATCGCCGCATCGAGTTCATCGCGCGCCATCGTGATCAGGTTGACGCGGCCAAAGCGACGCGACACTTCGGCGATCGCACCCGGCGCGGTAGCAAGCGACACCAGCACGTCGACCGCAGTGCCGGCACCTGGCCTGGCCAGCAGCGCGAAATCGCGCGCAAACGCATAAGGCAGCAAGTTGCTCATCGTACCGGCGCGGCCGAGGGTGCGGTAGCGGGCGCAGGTGACGATGACGGCCGAGTCGACGACTCCGGCGGGAGCGGTGGCACCATGATATTGCCCGTCGGCTGGCCATTTTCCAGTATCGGCAGCAGCGGCGTGCCCAGATCCCGGATCAAGGGATTGCCGGTCGGCGGCTTCGCAGCCAGTTCGGCCGCGCGCATGAAGTCATAACGGTCGGCCGCCAGGCTGCTGCTATGCTCCTTGCTGCGTACCACGACCGGGCGCAGGAACACCATCAAATTGGTTTTCTTGCGCTCGCGAGACTGGTATTTGAACAAATTGCCGAGCACTGGTATGTCGCTCAGGACGGGCACGCCTTCGACGCTGTTGCCGGTCGTATCCTCGATCAAGCCGCCCAGCACGATGATCTGACCATCGTCGGCGATGACATTGTTTTCGATGACGCGCTTGTTCAGCGTGATGCCGGCTGTCGCCGCCAGCGTCGTTTTGTCGACGCTGGACGTCTCATGATAGATCGCCAGTTTGATGGTGCCACCTTCTGAAATCTGCGGCCGTACTTTCAGCGTCAGGCCGACATCCTTGCGCTCGACGGTCTGAAACGGATTCGTATTGGCGCCCGATGAGCTGGTGAACTGGCCGGTGATGATCGGCACGTTTTGCCCGATCTGTATCGTCGCCAGTTCATTGTCGAGCGTGATCAAATTCGGCGTCGAAAGGATATTCGCATTGCCATCCGTTTCCAGCGCATGCGCCAGCGCACCCAGGCCCAGCGCGCCGTTGATCTGTTTAAAAATACCGATCGACAAGCCGCCTCCGGGCAGCGTCGGCGTGCCGGACACAATGCCGGCGCCCAGCGTGCCGATGTTGTTGGCGCCGGAAGAGAACGATTGCACGCCGCCGACCCGGTAGTTGCTTCTGCTGTCGCCGGACAAGCCCAGCCACTGGATGCCGAATTCGGACGCCTTGCTCGATGTCACTTCGACGATCAGCGACTCGATATACACCTGGGCCCGGCGCGCATCGAGCAAGTCGATAACGGAGCGCAAGTTGCGGTAGACCGCGTCGGGAGCCGTGATAATCAAGGTATTGGTCGACGCATCGGCCTGGATGAAACCGGCTGCACCACCGGCCGACGGCGCGCTGGAGGTGCCCGTCAGCGCCGCATTGCTGCCGCCGAGGCTGGAACCGGTATTGCCGGCGCCCCCCAGAGGATTGGTCGCGGCGCGGGTGCCCAGGCCGCCGCTGCCCGTGCCGGTCGCCACCCCAGAGCCGTCCGACGAAACCACAGCGCGCAGCGTTTGCGCCAGCTTGGTCGCGTCGGCATTCTTCAGGTAGACCACATGGATATTACCCATCTGCGAGGTCGGCTGATCGAGCTTGGCGATGAGCGATCTGGCCAAAGCGGCGCGCGCCTCGGACGGTGCGCGCAACACCAGCGAATTGGTGCGCGGATCGGCCAATACCGATACGCGCCCGGGGTCGGCGCCAGCCGACGGTTCCATCAGCTTGTTAACGAGCGTCGCCACGTCCAACGCGATCGCATAGCGTATGCTGATCACCTCAAGGCCGCTCGTTGGCGGCGCGTCGAGCGCAGCGATGATCTTGGCCAGGCGCCGCAGATTGTCGGCGTAATCAGTAATCACCAGCGAATTGTTGCCCGGGTTGGCATTGATTGTGTTGTTGGGCGAAATCAAGGGCCGCAACACCGCCAGCAAATTGGCCGCCGCTTCATGGTTCAGATGAAACACCTGGGTCGCAACCTGGTCACCTTTCAACGGCGCGCTGGAGCCGATCAGCGTCGGCCCCGCTTGCAGCTTGGCTTCCGCTTCCGGCACCACCTTCGCGAAACCATCGCCGTTGACGACGGTAAAACCCTGCAAGCGCAGCGCCGACGTCAACAACGCAAAAGCCTGGGCCTTGCTGATCGTTTTTTCCGATACCAGAGTCAATGTACCCTTGACGCGCGGGTCGATGACGAACGTGATGTTGGTGTAATGCCCGACCGCCTTGATGACCGACTCGATGTCGGCACCGACAAAATTGAGCGCAGCATTTTCGCTGCTGGCGGCATGCAGCGGTGCGGCAACGGCGAGCAATCCGCCGCCGACGAAGGCGGTCCCGATGATCGATGCGAAGGCCGATGCGCGTACCGATGCGAGGTGGGTATTGCGCTTGACGACTGACTGTTTTTTCATTATTTAAACTCTAACGCGATGATGTTCTTGTCGCCATTCATTCGGCGCTGGCCCAGCAAATTAAGCAAGTTGGCCAGCCTCTCTTCGGATCCGGGCGCCGCTTGCGCGGTTCCGGAAAATTGCAAACGACCACGATCGAGCGCGCCGCTACCGCCTAGCACCAGCGGCCCCTTCAGCGTGCTCAATGTCAATTGCGCCTGCTGGCCATGCCAGTCCAGCGCCATAGCATAACTGCCCAGCGGCCGGATCGACGACAGCGCCGACGCCATGTCCGTCATTTCCAGCGTGGTCTTGCCTTCGACATCGAGCTTCTGGCCATCTAGCGCCAGCGCCAGAGTGCTCCACGACAAGCGCATGATGCCGCTGGGCGCGATCGTGTTCAGCGGCGCCCCCAGCCCGGCCAGGCCATCAGCGGGCAACAATAAAGTGGCCGGACTCACACTCCATTGCGTCCAGCTGCCGCGCAAGGTCACCGGTTGCGACAGTGCAGCGTCATTTTCCAGCTGCATGTCGACGCTGCCCAGCAGCACCAGCTGGGACAAGCGCCAACTGAGGCGCCCCGGCAATAGCGGCGTCACCGCACCGTCCCGGCTGGCGGCGCCGCCGATAAAAGCGGAGCCGTTCCACAGCGTGCCTTGCGCGTCACCGAGCGTAAAACGCCCGCCGCTCTGGCGCTCGACCAGCGCGCCCAGCCACGTCGCGGGGAAAAAAAACAGCAGGGTCGCAACGATGCTGAGCATGATGGCGAGCAACCATAGCACGGCGCGCTTCACCGACCATCCTTTTTCATGCCTGCTTGCCGGACCGTCATTGCTGGCCGCTGGGTTGATGCAGCGTCAGCGTCGCATCGACGATGCCAGGTACCGCTTGCGCGACGATATTCGCATCCTGCACCGAAATGCGGCTTTCGCGCCGCAAGCCATCCAACCATTGCATCAGGCTGGCAAAGGGAATGCCGCGCAATTCCAGCTTTGCATATTCGCCGGTCACGCCGACCGACTGCGCCGTCAAACCGCGCGCCGTCAGCGTACTGGTCAAACTGGCGCTGCTCATCAACGCCACCTGAACCGGCGCGCGCGCGTTCAAACTGGCCGCTTGCGCGGCCAGCACTTGTAATTGGGCCGCTTGCTGGCGCAATTGCGGCAGACTTTTCTTTAGCTGGGCGCGCCCTTCCATGGCCGGTGCGAACAGCAGCGCATAGCCTAGCAGCAGCACCGCCAGAACCGCGCCTAGCGACAGGAACTGGCGCTCCTGTTCGCTGCGCGCGTCCCAGAACAAGCTGGCGTCGGCCTTGTAGCCCAGGCCTGCCTGCACCATTCGGTTCAGTACCGGGGGCATCATGGCTGCGCTCCCGGATTACCGGCGCTGCTGCGAATTTGCCAGATGCCCGGCGTCGGCTCCAGCAATTCAAAATGGCGCAGCAGCAACCCGGCTTTGACTTGTCTTTGCGCGGGCGCATCGACGGTATTGGGCTTGAGCTTGACAAACAGCGCACGCTCGCGGTACTCCATCGTCGCGATCACGCCATTGCTGTTCAAGCCGTTTATCGCTTCGCCAAATGCCGCGCTGATGGCGACGAATCCGTCGGCGGCGAGTTGACCGCTGGCCATTTTGGCCAACCCGATGTTTTTGCGCATCTGCGCCTCCGGGTCCAGGATCACGGTTTCCTTTGGGTAAGTGGCCTTGAAGATTTGCAGCATGCTCAGCCGCACCGCATCGGCGTCGCGCTTCAAATGCAGCCATTCGACGTTAATGCCGACCAGGTTGACCAGCAGCGTCAGCAACGCCAGACGCAGCGGCCAGCGCCAGCGCTTCCAGTTGCGGGCCTGGTTGGCCTTTGACCCCAGCGCTGGCACCAGATCCAGCATCACCGTTTTCGACGCCGCCACCCAATGCCCCCAATGCTCGGCTTCGAGCGTGATCAGGGCGCCATCGGCTTGATCGATCTGCGGCACCGGGTCAGGCACGGCCAGCAATTCCTGATAGCGGGCCAGTTCGCTGGCAGGCAAATACAATGTGACCGGCGCGCCTTGCACCAGCGCACGCAGCGTTTGCAGCGCGGCCGCCGGTTGCGCTGCCACCACGACGCCGTAGCCTTCGTACTGCGACTGGCGCAGCGTCAATTCGAGGCCGGCATCGTCGCTGCTGATCGCCGCCGCCACGCCGCCCGGCACCAAAGGCAGACACAGTTGCGCCGGCAGCGCCTTGATCCTGCGCGCACCCTGCGCCAGCAGCGCCTTGACCAGCACCTCCAGCCAGGAACGCTGCAACACGGCGACCGTGCGCATGCCGTCCTGCCCCGTCACAGGAGCAGCGACCAGCACGCAATCTTGCGGATCGCCCAGAATCTGTTCCTCGACCAGACTCGGCAACGCCAGCTTCAGCTGTGCGCTGGACAACGGCGGTATTTTTACACGCAGCAAGGTCACATCGGAAGCGGCCAGCAGCAGCACGACGCGGCGCGATGCGGCGATCAGGTCGGTCAGGCTGCCAAGCGCAGCAGCACCTTGCTGCAGCAGCGCGCCGTCATCGCCGGCCAGCGCAAACTGGCACGGCGGCGCACTGCCCGCAGGTGCGCTATCGACGGCCGCTTTGGCAGGATGGCGCAGGTAGAGAGTGGTCAAAGGATGGCGCTTTCATCGGTCATGTTCTAGTTTTCCCGGATCGAGATCAGGGACATCATGCTGCGGTTGCTGCGTGCGATCAACGACTGGGTATCGAGTGCGGCCCGATCGTACCGTATCTGGCTCGCGGCCAGGAAGTAATCGCTCTTGACGACAACCTGAACCCCATCGATCAACTTCTTTCCTTGCAACTCTAACGCCGCAATAAATGCAGCGTCATTCAAAAAATAACTATGCTTGAATCTGTAAATCAACGCCTCCGCTTCCGCCACCGAAAAATTATCGACCACGGCGGACATCACTTCGGCCGACGTGGTATTCACGTTGACCGGCGTCGGCTTCGGCAGCAAGATAACGAATTCGCGCAAGCGCTCCACCGTCTCCGGCGTGAAGCCCGGCACCGACAGCAAATCCTCGACCCGGATGAATGCGATCGGTTCGTCGCTCTGGCTGGCACTCTGGTCCCCGTCAGAGAGGCCGGCAGCGGCGGCAATCTGGGTCCTGGCCATCGCTTCGGCTACCGGTTGCGCCAGACTAGGGTCGAGCTGCAGATTGGTCAGCAGGCGGCGAAATACCTGGACCTGGCCCTGCTTGATGATCTTGCCGACGGACAGATTGGCGAGATTGTAACGCGCCTGCGCATCGCTCATCTGGCCTGCCATTGTGGGACCACCCTGGTCGCCTGCCACCCGTTCGCGTTCGACAAAATCGTCGAGCCGGGTTTCTGCCAGCGGCGTAGCCCAGACGCCGTCCAGCGTGGTCAGACCGCGGGCATCGGTCGAGGACGTCGTCAGAATCAGCCGTCCGAA
>JBLHNV010000166.1:0-6778 GCA_047623125.1 Janthinobacterium sp.
CCACTTCGCGCTCTGTGCCTTCGAACATGCGTCCGCCCACCGACGAATATTCGCCTTCGGTATTTTCACGCACCACGTAAAAATCGATATCGCCGGGCTTCTTGTTGGCCAGCGGGCAAGGCACGCCTGGCATCAGGCGCACCGGGCGCAGGTTGACATATTCATCGAATTCGCGCCGGAACTTGATCAGGGAACCCCACAATGAAATATGATCGGGCACTTTATCCGGCCAGCCTGCAGCGCCGAAATAGATTGCGTCGAACCCTTTCAATTGATCGAACCAGTCGTCGGGCATCATTTTTCCATGCTGCAGGTAATAATCGCAGTTGGCCCATTCCATCGTCGTCCATTCCAGCTCTATGTCAAATTTGCGCGCAGCAGCTTGCACTGCACGCAAGCCTTCCGGCATCACTTCATTACCAATGCCGTCGCCGGCGATTACCGCGATTTTATGTTTTTTCATTGCTACCCTTCAAAAAGTGGATGGTGCAGTGCATTGCTATCGCATTGGCACTGCATTGGTACTATAACGTTCGCCGCGTGCCAGCCTGAGAGTTTGCTGGCGTAATCGGATGTGCAACTGGCGACTGGCCAGGTCAATTGTTGCTGGCAGCAGGGTTGCCGGGTGGGAGCGACAGCGACGACCATAGCCGGCCCGGCTGTCAAGCTGGCAGTGCTTTCTGGCGCAGTGCCAGCAGCGCTGCGATGAATAGCATGGCCGCTGAAAACAGCAAGCCGCGCGCCAGGCCGCCGGGACCGTCGGCGATCCAGCCGACGACGCTGGGACCGACGATCTGGCCGAACGCGAACACCGTCGTGAAGCCGGCGATGCCGGCTGACCAGGAGGGCTGCGGCAAGTTGTGCCGCACCAGCGCGGTCGTTGATGCGACGATCGACAGGAAGATACCGCCAAACAGCAAGCCGGAAATGAAGACCAGCACCGGGTTCGCCGTCAACGCCGGCAATACGGTCGCCAGCGCCAGCAATGCATTCAAGATCGCCAACGACTGGCCACCCTTGAAATGGTCCAGCATGCGGGCCCATATCCGTGCCGACGCGATCACTGCCAGGCCCAGGCTGGTATAGAAGAGCGTGATCATCAGCGCGCTCATGCCCTGTTCTTTCAGCAGCGCGACGACGAACGTCATGTAGCCGATGTAGCCGGCGCCGAACATGAAGTATGCGGCTAGTCCGAAGGCGAAATGGCGGATCTGGAAGCGCTGGTGGCTACCTGAGGGCAGCGCCGGATCGGGAATCTGGCGCACCGGCACCACCATCGCCAGGGTCGCCACCAGGCATGTGAGCGCCAGCGCGATCCAGGCCCATTGCCAGCCATGCGCCACGGCGGCAGATCCTGCAGCAGCCAGCGTCGCCGGCACCAGCAGCGCCGACAACACGATGCCGAAACCGGTGCCGCCGTAATAGATGCCGATCAGAAAACCCGCATGGCGCGGATGCAATGCGCCCAGTCGCGCCGCCATCACGCCGCCAGCAATAAAAATGAAGGCGCTGGCGATGCCGGACAAGATGCGCTGTGTCATCAGGAAACCGGTATCGATGACGAAGCCCGACAGCAGCATGAACAAGGTCGTCATCAACGAACCCACCAGCAGCATCTTGCGCGCGCCGAAGCGCCGCATCAGCAACGGGCTTGTCAGGGCGCCCAGAAAATAGCCGAACGCATTGCCGGTATTCATTGCGCCGGCCAGCAAATAAGTCCAGCCCAGATCGTCACGCATGGTTGGCAGCAGCAGCGCATACGAAAAGCGCGACATGCCCAGCGACACGGCGGCGCCCAGTGAAATCGCCAGCGCAATCAGGAAAGGGCGGCGCATCGCCAGGCTGGTGGTGGGACTTGGTACGGTGGCTGACATGAAGTTCGGGGCGAAGGATGAGACGGGAAAAGAGACGCGCCGCAGCGATGACAGCAGCGGTAGCGGCAATGGCAATGGCGACAGCTGCAGCCGGGCGCGCAGCTGCGTGCTGCTTAAACCAGGTTTAGCCGACGACGACTTCGCTGATCTGCAGCACTGGCGCGAGGTCGGTGTAATTGGGAATGTCACCCATGATTTCGGCCGCATGCGGACCGAAGCCGGACTGGAACGCCTCAACCGAGTCGCAAAATATGTGGCACATGCCGATGTAGGTCGGCACCGAATCCGGCGTGCCGCCAGCCAGTCCCTTGTCCACCGTGTAGTACTTGCAGCTGTCGCCCATGCGCGCTTTCAGCAGCGGCATGTGGGTGTCGCGGTAGTACGCATGGTCGAATCTGGCACCTGGTGTGTTCGGGTACATCACGCTGACTTTGATCATTGACTGGTCTCCTGTTTATTATTGAACTCGGGTAAAAATTCATCGTGCATCAGATTGTTGTTTCTGGCAAGCAGTACTGCATGAGCCAGCCGCGTCGCTGCGTGCCAGGCCGGTCAGCGCAGTGGCGGGGGGCTCAGTGAGGCGATGAAGCCATCGATCCGGGTCTGCGCATGGATGTGGCACGCGTAGTCATTGCGCGCGCCGGGTTCTTGCAGCGGTGCCGCCGGCATCCGGATGACAGTGGTCTTGACACCAACCCTGGCACCGATGACGCAACTTGCAGTGCTCATGGCGCAGGTGCGCGCTGCCTGTATATCCTGTTGGGCATGTATTTCGATGTCGCGTATCGTCAACTGCCGCTCAGGCGCTGGCGTGCTGCCGGTGTGTCCGCTATTGACCGCGCCATCGCGTGCCGTGGCGCCACGAAGCACACTTGTGCATCGGATTGCTGCAGCGCGCCGTCATTCGATATCTGGTGGGTCAGCGCAGCATAGGCGCTCGCCTCGGTTTGCGCCGCATGCGTATAGGCATCGACGTGGACCATGCCCGTCAGCGTGGCTGCGCTCAGCGTCAGTGCCATGAGCGCAAAACATCCATCCCGATAAGTCATCATTGTTCTCAAAACTTCCTGCAGTTCATGTTGCAATACGATAACTATAAACTTGAATTTAAATTGAATAAACAGGCAAATGTCGAATTAATTGTTCAGTATTGTGAACAATCTGCTATTAGAATGCGCCGTGATACTTTTGCCCGCATATCAGGATGCTTAATGAACAAATTGCTGGCCATGGAAGTCTTTGTGCAGGTGGTCGATGCCGGCGGTTTCACGCGCGCGGCCGAGCAAATGCAGATGCCCAAGGCCACCGTGTCGACGCTGATCGCGGCGCTGGAAACGGCGCTGGCGGTCAAGCTGTTGCACCGTACGACGCGGCAGGTGAGCGTGACAGCTGACGGCGTCGCTTATTACGAGCGCTGTCTGCGCATTCTGGCCGATGTGCGCGCAGCGGAGGATGCGCTGTCGCGCACCAAGCGCAGCCCGACCGGCCGACTGCGGGTCGAGGTGCCGACCAGTCTGGCCAGCGAAGTGATTATTCCCGCCTTGCCCGATTTTTTCGCGCGCTATCCGGACATTGCGCTGGAACTCGGTTGCAGTGACCGGCCGGTGGACCTGATCGAGGAGGGGGTCGATTGCGCCGTGCGCGGCGGCTTGCTGGCTGATTCCATGCTGATCGCGCGGCGCGTCGGGATCGTTCATTTTGACACCTGCGCGACGCCCGCGTATTTCACTCGGCACGGCCGGCCACTGCACCCGGACCATCTGGTTGGCCACAGCTGCATCAATTATTTTTCATCGAAAACGGGAAAGATCAACGACTGGAATTTTAATCGCGGCGCGCAACGCATCGAGGTGCCGATGCAAGGGCGCATTGCGCTGAACGATTCGAATACTTACGCCAGCGCCGGTCTGGCTGGTCTTGGCATCGTGCAGATACCGCGCTTCACGCTGGCGCCGCATCTGGCCGCCGGTCGTCTCGAACAGGTGCTGCCGGACTGGAGCAGCGACTCGTTGCCGGTACACGTCGTGTATCCGCACAACCGCCACTTGTCGGCCAAGGTGCGCGTGTTTGTCGAATGGGTCGCCGACCAGTTTGCCATGCACCCGGCGATGTCATTGCGAAGCCGGGTGTCAGTGAAAACGTTGCCTTGATTTTCTAACGTTTATTTTCAGGCCAGCGTCAGCTCGACATCGATGTTGCCGCGTGTTGCGTTCGAATAAGGGCAAACCTGATGCGCGGTGTCGATCAGGTCTTGCGCCACTGTCTTGTCCAGGCCCGGCAAGCTGATGACCAGTCTGACAGCAATGCCGAAGCCGGCAGGAATCGGGCCAATGTCGACGCTGGCATCGATCGCTGCGTCGGCTGGTACGGTCACTTTTTTGATGCCGGCGACATGCTTGATGGCACCCATGAAGCAGGCGGAATAACCGGCGGCAAACAGTTGCTCGGGATTGGTGGCATCGCCTGCGCCGCCCATGGCTTTTGGCGGGGACAGCTTGACGTCAAGCATGCCGTCATCGCTGACCGCACGGCCTTCGCGTCCGCCGGTGGTATGTGCATGGGCTGTATAAGCAACTTTGTCGAGTTTGGTCGTCATGATATTTCCTTGGTTGGTGGATGAAAGGTTGAACGAATTCAACGGAGTAAAAATTTGAAGGAAACGTCAGCGTATCAAGCGCTGGCGAAACTTGCTTATTTCATTGTTCAGGGACAGCAAATCGGGCAGTTCGCATTGGCTATACGCTGCAATGCAGCCGGGAATGTGCGCCGCCTCGGCTTTCAAAGCATCACCTGCCGCAGTGAGCTTGGTGCGCACGCAGCGCTCGTCTTCAAGGTCGCGCTGTCGGATGATCAAGCCGCCAGCTTCGAGCCGCTTCAGCAGCGGCGTCAAGGTGCCCGAATCCAGACAAAGGCGCTCGCCTATCATCGATACCATCAGGTTATCGTGTTCCCACAAAACCAGCATCACCAAGTACTGCGGGTAGGTCAGGCCCAGCTGCGCCAGCAATGGCTTGTAGACCTTGGTCATCGCAAGTGAAGTCGAATACAAGGCAAAGCACAACTGGTTTTCCAGTTTCAAGGCTTCGTTGGCAGGCACGGTCGTGTTTGGCATGGTTTTATTGTAGTGCACAATCAAATTGCGTGCAATGTATTAAACTGATCTGGCGTGTGGCAACAATATGGCAACAGTCTATCAGGCACCGCTGCCCTCATTCAAGGGCGCGTTCGCATGCGTCGGATCAGCCTTGCATGCGCTGTCGGTAAGGTTGCTGGCGAGTCTGCGTGCTCAGATTGACGTGAACAGCAGCGCCGTACCATCGTCACCGCGGTTGATCAGAACGAACGGCGTGCCGTCGGCCTGGAAGCCGCGCTGCGCGATGACCACGCCCGCCTCTTCGCTGGTTTCGGTGATGCTTGCCAGTGCGAGGAATTGGGCGACTTCTTGCGATGTGAGCGTTTTCATGTATTTGGGTGGGCTGACGGGGTGATGGATGGCTGTGGTGAGTGTGCTGCATGGCGCCGGGCAACGGGCGCTTGCCTTGCATTGTAACGCCAGAGTTGCTGCTGGTTTCGCATATGATGGGGGACATCCGGCAGCTGAACATGGCGGCAACGCATGACGACGGCGCGCAGCGATCCATCGATGCGCGCAGCAATGCCGGCAATTTAATGTTGACATCAAAGAAAAATGACCATCACCGAACTGCCTTTCAGGGCCACCACAGAGCAGGCTTGTCACTGGCTTGCGCAGCATACCGGCACGCCATGGACCTTGGCGCGCATGATCGACAATGGCCTCACTGCCTATGTCTGGCTGGATTTTGATGCCGAGCACAGCGCGCTGTTTGGCGATGCGAACGGCGGTTATGCGGCGCCGATTTTTTTCGAAGGCGACACCCGTCGCCTTGCCGCCGGCAGCGACGACGTGCTGATCACGATAACGAAAGACGCCTACAAGATCGTCACGCAACTCCCGGCCCCGGGCTTTCGCCGGCAATTGCATGAATTGCGTTTCCTGAAGAAGGAACTGGAGCGTCTGGCAAGCAAACTCAAGCGCGAGGCCGAAGCGCTCGACAGCGCGCCGGTCGCCGAGGCAAAAGAATCGCATGGCGGCATCGGCAAGGATCAGGTGTTGATCGCCTTCGCGCATCTGGTAAAAATCGACCTGGAACAGGCGCTCGCTGGCGGCGGCGGCATCTTCGGCGACGATGGTGCCAGGGTCAAGGGCAGCGCCAGAAAAGCCAAGAACAAGGCGCTATGGAATCCGGTCACGCTGGCGCTCGGATTGAACGACGTTTATCGGGTACCGATGGGGCACCTGAAGCGCGCCTTCAATGCCAATGAATTTCTGGACGACTGGGCGCAGGAGTGGCAGCAGACGCTGGCGTTATTGGGGAAGTAGGAGCAGCTTGCTCCTCTTTTTCGTCAAATAAAAACGTCAACTCCCTGCATCCTTGATGTCATGTCGGGGCCACTGCGGTTTTACCGGCGGTGGATTTTCTGCTGCGCTGTGCAGCACCCAAGCCGAGCAAGCCTAGCATTAGCAGTGCCAGGCTCGGAGGTTCTGGCGTTTGGGTAGGTATGTCGTCAAGCACGTTCAGTTCACTGAAACTGGTGCCATACTGAAAATTGCCCGTTACGATGTCCGAGATCTGTAAACCTGTCGCACCAGAGAGTTTGAACACGACGGCATCTTGAATGACGGGCACCTTTTCCAGGCCGCCGTTCGGAGCGTAGCCTGCAGCGGAGGAGACGATCCCGAAATTGATGCCATCGAGTGATTTTGGATCGTCGAGGTTGATGCCGTTGAAATTGCCCAGATTGGCTGTCAAGCCAGTGGTGAGATAACCGGAGCTGGCAATGCCCCAGTTAGTGCCTCTTGGAAATCCGTTGGTTTGGTAGGC
>JBLHNV010000167.1:0-6729 GCA_047623125.1 Janthinobacterium sp.
CGACTGGCGGCAAACCTTTCAATGGCCATCGGGAGTATTTTGAAAGCGCACATGAGTATTGAAATTCGAATTGCAGTAGTGGAAGATGCATTTGCGGCGTGTGATGTACTGCGGCGCTCGATAGTGGAATGCTGTTTGCTGGACCATCGCAATGAGCCCGCTATTCTTGATGCGTGGCTGGGCAACAAGACACCCGGGATGGTCGCTAACTGGTTTGCCTCGACGACCAATTTTTCGCTGGTGGCGATCGACGACGGTGTGCTGGTTGGCGTTGCGTTGCTGACCCGCGGTGGGAAAGTGTCACTTTGCTATCTTCTGCCCGAAGCGCAGTACCGCGGCATTGGCTTGGCGCTCTTGACCCGGATCGAAGCGCAAGCCATTGAGTGGAGCATCAGATCGCTGCAACTGCATAGCACGGCGACAGCCGCCGCATTTTATGCGCGTCACGGATATATCCGTTCCGGCCAGGTGCGCTCGCCGTATGGCGTGGAAACGACGTTCTTTTGGAAGTCGCTGGACCCGGACGCCAGCATCGACGCGACACGCACACGCTTTTGCAATTGCAACATGGGCAATGCCGGCCCGTGATGAGGGCAAACTGGCGCTTGCCGGTACTGATGATGGTCATGACGGGGATCTTGCTGTTTGATTCTCCCGCCAATAGCTGATCGCATTGTCTGCCGATACGCTATAGTGACGTCCTCGATTTAGTGAGGTCACCATGGCATCGCGCAGAAATTTTTTACAACACGGCTTGCGTCTGACCGCCTTGGGCGTCATTTTAAGTCCGATCGTCGGTTGCGCCGCCCGCGCGACGGCATCCGCATCCGCACCAACATCCGTGGTGGCGGCGGGGACCGTTTTGCTGCCCGCGCAACAGTTCAGGATCGAACCGCCACCGGACATTTTCGATGCGCAAGTGCTGGACTCGGCATTCTGGCTCAGGCCGCGCATGCTGGAAGTGACCCGTCCGGCGAGCCAGGAACACGTCAAATTGTTGTACTGGAAAGATGGCGAAATGGTCGATGCCGCTTATCAGGAACTGTGCCACATGCTGCGCGATGTGAATGGCAAGAAAACCGCTGCCATCGACCCAAAGCTGCTCGAGACGCTGTGGGGTACCCAAGCCTTCGTCGCCCGCTACGGTATCAATAGCCCGCTGGAAATTCTATCCGGTTACCGCACGCAGCAATCGAACGCGAAACTGATCGAAGCTGGCGTGCCGGCCGCGCGCCAGTCACTGCATATCCAGGGGCGTGCCGCCGATATACGCATCGCGAATCTGAACCCGGAAGTGCTGGGCGGCCTGGTGCGCAGTTTTCGCCAGGGGGGTGTCGGATTTTATTATCGTCCCGGTGCCCGGGGCGGTTGGATTCATGCCGATACTGGCTTGAACCGGACTTGGAAAGGCTAGGGCAGTCAAGCATGAACATGGATAACACCCAGCCGTCAATGTTGGATTCGGAAGCTTCAGAGCTGTCAAGCCCGGCGCGCTTTCGCGCGCGTGCGTGGGATCATCTGGAAACGCCATCCGATGTCGAACTGTGGATTGCCGAGCACAACCAGAGCATGCAGGAAAACATCGGATCGGCCGAAACCGGTTACGGTATCTGTTTCGATCTGACCGAAGGCGGTCGCATTTTCCTGCAAACGAGCGCCGACGGCGCCGTGATTTTGGACGTGACGCCCGATGCGCAGTGGGTAGCGCCGCTCATTTGCGCGGTGGCGCAGGTTGAGCCACCTGTTGCATCGATCTGGATCTTGCCCGATGATATATTGATCCAGCTGGTGCTGGGCTTGTCGAGCCTGATTTCCACGTCGCTGCTCGTGGTCGGACATCAGTTCCGCGCCAGAAACAACAAGATGCCGGTCCCGCGCCGGTTCTGATGCCTGCGCCACGTGGATAAAACTGCGGCGCCCATTCAGGGCGCCGCAGCGTCGTTGCGCTTACACGATTGTCTTACATGTTGGGATAGTTGGGGCCGCCGCCGCCTTCTGGCGTGACCCAGGCGATGTTCTGGGTCGGATCCTTGATATCGCATGTCTTGCAATGCACGCAGTTTTGCGCATTGATTTGCAAGCGGTCCGCGCCGTCTTCCGCCTTCACGTATTCATACACGCCAGCAGGGCAATAACGTGCTTCGGGGCCGGCGTAGGTGGTCAGGTTGACGTCGACGGGCACGCTGAAGTTCTTCAGCGTCAGGTGGATGGGCTGGTCTTCGGCATGGTTGGTGTTGGAAATGAAGACCGACGACATCTTGTCGAAGGTCAGCTTGCCATCGGGCTTCGGATAGACAATTGGCTTGCATTGAGCGGCCGGCTTCAGGCATTCGTGATCGGCGTGGCTGTGGTGCAAGGTCCACGGCGCCTTGCCGCGAAACACGATCTGATCGATGCCGGTCATGATGCTACCCAGATACAAGCCCTTGGACAGCCATGGTTTGACGTTGCGCGCGACATGCAATTCCTCATGCAGCCACGATGCCTCGAAGCTGACCGGATAAGCGCTCAACTCGTCGTGCTGACGTTGCCCCTCAAGCGCATCGAAGGCGGCATCGGCGGCCAGCATGCCGCTCTTGATCGCAGCGTGGCTACCCTTGATGCGACTCATGTTCAAGAAGCCCGCATCGCAACCGATCAGTGCACCACCCGGAAAGACCAGCTTCGGCAACGATTGCAAGCCGCCAGCCGTGATCGCGCGCGCGCCGTACGAAATGCGCTTGGCGCCTTCGAAGAAGGTGCTGATCTCCGGGTGCGTCTTGTAGCGCTGGAATTCCTCGTATGGCGACATGTAGGGATTCTCGTAGTTCAAACCGACCACATAGCCGACCATGACCTGATTGTTTTCCATGTGATACAGGAACGATCCGCCATAAGTTTTGCTATCGAGTGGCCAGCCGGTGGTGTGGATTGCCAGTCCAGCCTGGTGCTTGGATGGATCGATTTCCCACAATTCCTTGATCCCGAGGCCATACGATTGTGGATCCTTGCCCTTGTTGAGGTCGTATTTTGTCATCAGTTGCTTGCCCAGATGGCCGCGCGCGCCTTCGGCGAACAGCGTGTACTTGGCGTGCAATTCCATGCCCAGCTGGAAATCCGAACCCGGCTTGCCATCGCGCTTGATGCCCATGTTGCCGGTGGCAACGCCCTTCACTGAGCCGTCATCGTTATACAGGATTTCAGCCCCGGCGAAACCGGCAAACACCTCGACCCCCAGCGCTTCGGCTTGCTGCCCCATCCAGCGCACCACGTTGCCCAGAGAAACGATGTAATTGCCATGGTTTTCAAAGCAGGCCGGCACCATGAAGTTCGGGGTCCGGATGGCCTTGGTTTCGGTCAGAAACAAGATACGGTCTTCGGTCACTTCGGTCACCAGGGGGGCGCCGAGTTCTTTCCAGTTCGGCATCAGTTCGGTCAGCGCGCGCGGGTCCATGATGGCGCCGGACAGAATGTGGGCACCCAGTTCTCCGCCCTTTTCCAAAACGCAGACCGATATTTCCTGGCCCTTTTCAGCCGCCAGTTGCTTCAATTTGATGGCGGCAGACAAGCCCGCAGGGCCGCCGCCGACGATGACGACGTCATATTCCATCGTGTCGCGCGATCCATATTGTTCAAGAGGGTTATTGGGCTGTGTCATGATCTCATTCTGGTAGTGAAAATTTAAGCACGAGTGTGCTTCTTTTTTTGGTCGATTGCAAGGATGGCGCCATTTTGCGTGACATTGTTGGGCGCCGCAATCATAATAATGCCATTTTGTGTAATGATTGCGTACACAAAGATGTTTGCCATAGGTATACATCAGAATCATTATGTCATCATTAACAAAAACAACAGGGAGCGGATTGTGGGCATTGAAGTCAACTTTGAGGGAAAAATTGCTCTGGTTACCGGTGCTTCCAGCGGTCTGGGTGCCCGTTTTGCAAAAGTGCTGGCGCAGGCTGGGGCCCAGGTCGTGCTGGCGTCGCGCCGCACCGAGCGGCTCAAGGAATTGCGCGCAGAAATAGAATCGGATGGCGGTGCGGCGCATGTCGTCGAACTCGATGTGACCGATTTCGCCAGCATCAAATCGGCGATCGCACACGCGGAGACCGAAGTGGGACCGATCGATATTCTGATCAATAATTCCGGTGTGTCGATGACGCAGCGCCTGGTCGATGTGACGCCGGAAGATTACGCGTTCGTGATGGATACCAATTTGCGTGGCTCTTTTTTTGTGGCTCAGCAAACGGCCAAGCGGATGATCGCACGCGCCAAAGGCGACCCGAAGAAGCAGCATCGCATCATCAACATCGCTTCCGTCGCGGGATTGCGCGTACTGCCGCAAATCGGCGTGTATTGCATGAGCAAGGCTGGCGTGGTGCAGATGACGAAGGCGATGGCGGTGGAGTGGGGCAAGCACGGCATCAATACCAATGCCATATGTCCCGGATATATTTCGACCGAGATCAATGAAGAATACTTTGCCAGTGAGCAAGGCAAGAAATTGATCGAGATGCTGCCGCGCAAGCGCCCGGGCAAACCGGAAGACCTTGACGGTTTGCTGCTGCTGCTGGCCGGCGATGATTCGCACTTTATCAATGGCGCCATCATTTCAGCCGACGACGGCATGACGGCGATGTAGTTTTTGAATCTGCCAGGCATCAGTCCGGCAGATTGATGCCGATCAGCTTGTGCGTCAGTTCCGACGATGTCGCCGCAGCAAATTTACGCATCAGTTTGGCACGGTGCATCTCGACCGTGCGCGGACTCAGGTCAATCTGGCGCGCGATCATCTTGCTGGTCTTGCCTTCGACCAGCAAGGCGGCAATCTCCCTTTCGCGCGGCGTCAGTTGCGCTGTCACCGGTCGCTTTTCGCTGACATCTTCAAATGTCCATATGCCCGCTCCCAGCGCCTGTTTGGGTAGCAGCGCCCGGCCGCTGACATGGCACCAGAATAATTCCCCGTTGGCCCGGCGCATGATGCGTTCATCCGAATAGCGGCCTTTGGCGCTCATGATCGGGATGATCCGATCGCCGGTGCGCAAAAATTCATCCATTGTCGGATACAGCACCAGAAATGACAATCCGGCCAGGTCGGTCCTGGCATAACCGAACATCGCGGCCAGCGCATCGTTACAGGATTGAATGACGCGATTTTCTGAAATGCACATGCCGACCGGCGCGTGCACGAAAATGCTTTCATAATCGATGGCTTGTGGTGCATTCATGTGAGTTAAATCGATTCGGTGATGAACAATGGTATAGGTAGTTTTACGGTATTGTGCTTTCTGTTGCCGTATTTTATGCTTGGGCGCTCCACGAAATTACTCAAGTAGCAATATAGCTTAACAAAGAAGGGGGACATGCATGAATAAAATTTATCCTGATGCGGCATCGGCACTGGCCGGCGTTATAACAGATGGTCAAACGATTGCCGTAGGCGGTTTTGGCCTGTGCGGGATTCCGGAAGCGCTGATTGCGGCATTGCGCGACTCCGGCGTCAGCGGCTTGACGGCGATTTCCAATAACGCGGGCGTGGACGGATTCGGCCTCGGACAGTTGCTGGCAACGGGCCAGATCAAGAAGATGATTGCGTCTTATGTCGGCGAAAACAAGGAGTTCGCGCGCCAGTATCTGGCCGGTGAACTCGAACTTGAATTCACGCCGCAAGGCACGCTGGCGGAAAAGCTGCGCGCCGGTGGTGCCGGCATTCCGGCGTTCTTCACCAAGACCGGCGTCGGCACCATGATCGCCGAAGGCAAGGAAGTGCGCGAATTCGATGGCGAACAGTATGTCATGGAACGCAGTCTGGTGGCCGATGTGTCGCTGATCAAGGCTTACATGGCTGACCGGGCCGGCAATCTGGTGTACCGCAAGACGGCGCGCAATTTCAATCCGAACGTCGCCATGGCAGGAAAAATTACGATCGTCGAAGTCGAACATCTGGTCGAGGTCGGTGAGATCGATCCCGATCACGTGCACACGCCGAGCGTTTACGTACATCGGATCGTCGTCAATGCGAACCCGGAAAAGCGGATCGAACAACGCACTGTGCGCGCCAGCTAAGGCTGTGTTCAAGCAGCAGCTAGAGAAGAAATACGGAGATTAATATGGCATGGACTCGTGATGAAATGGCCGCGCGCGCGGCAAAAGAATTGCAGGATGGTTTTTATGTGAATCTGGGCATCGGTTTGCCGACGCTGGTGGCAAACTATGTGCCGAAGGACATCGAAGTGTTCTTGCAGTCGGAAAACGGCTTGCTCGGCATTGGCCAGTTTCCGCTCGACGCTGACGTCGATGCGGATTTGATCAACGCCGGCAAGCAAACGGTGACGGCGCTGCCAGGCGCTGCTTACTTCAGTTCAGCCGATTCCTTCGCCATGATTCGCGGCGGCAAGATCAATCTGGCGATTCTGGGCGCCATGCAAGTGTCGGAAAAAGGCGATCTGGCCAACTGGATGATTCCTGGCAAGATGGTCAAGGGCATGGGCGGCGCGATGGATCTGGTGGCCGGCGTCAAGCGCGTCGTGGTGCTGATGGAGCATGTCGCCACGGCCAAGGATGGCACGACGTCACACAAATTGCTCAAGCAATGTGACCTGCCGCTGACCGGCCTCGGTGTCGTCAACCTGATCATCACCGATCTGGGCGTCATCGAAGTGACAAGCTCAGGCTTGAAGCTGACTGAACTGGCGCCTGGCGTTAGCAAGGAAGACATCATTGCGGCAACGGGTGCAGTGATGGATGTCA